>NZ_JBHYXZ010000044.1:0-57934 GCF_042752395.1 Actinosynnema sp. NPDC059335
TTGTTATTATCTACTCGCCCCCAAACTCCCAGATCAACTACCTATACGCACTGGCGTCATGACGGGGGGGGCCCGTCGCGGCCCCCGGCCGTTCCGCTACGTCCACTCGACGCCGATGCCCGCGACGCCGGGCCCGACGTCCTGGAAGTAGGCGCTGACGAACCCGCCGAGCCCGCACACCAGCTCCTCCAGGTCCACCGGGGCCGCGTCGGCGTCCACCCGGAACTGCCTGGTGCACCGCGCGGGCAGGGCGCGGCGGTTGAACGCCAGTTGCAGCAGGTAGCCGCGGCACGGTTCGCGGAACGACCGCCGGTGGCCGGGCGTCGGCCCGCCGGTGTCGTCCACCACGGTGAAGCTGAACACGTGCTCCTCGCCCTCGGCGAGCCGGCGGTCGAACAGCAGCTCGAACACGAGTCCGCGGGTGGCGAGCTGCCGGCGCAGCCGGCCCAGCCGGCACCCCTCGCCCGGTCGCACGAGCGCGTTGTCGATCAGGCAGCCCTCGTCGCCCTGGTGCACGGCCAGGTACCGGTCCGGCCCGGCCTTCGTCGCCCGGACCACCAGCCGCGTGCTGATCGACCGCTGCTCCCGCTCGGGCCCGATCAGCACGGTGTCGTGCACGGACAGCACCTCGATGCCGGCGTTCGCGCCGACGTCGCCGACCGGCTCGAACTCCGACACCACCGGTGTCGGCGACCCCCAGGCGCCCGGCCGGGCGGGCCGCGGCTGCGGCCGGTTGCCGACCAGCGCCACCAGCGACTCCGCCGGCAGCCTCAGCACCGTCTCCAACGCCCGCACGGTGTTGATGGCGCGGGGCACTTCGGGGTGCCGCAACCCGCGCTGCCAGTAGCTGAGGGTGGACTGCCCGACCTGGACGCCCAGTTGCCCGAGGTGCGCGCGCAGCCGGGCCAGCGAGAGGCCGCGGTGCGCGATGGCGTCGTGCAGCGCCCGGTGGAACGGCCCGTAGCGCAGGGTCTCGGCGAGGCCGTTGGGCAGGCTCCCCGGCGGCTGGGCGGCCTGGTCGTCGACCGGTCTGGCGTGCCCGGAATCCGCGGTCACCGCGGCACCACCCTTTCGCGCAACCGGAAATGGGGTTCACCGTAGTCACTCAATCTGGTGACGCAAAGGATCTCTCATCACCCAACTGGGGGAAGTGGTGCCGCCGATCGTGCAGAGGTGGTGCCCCTTAGGGTGTGCCTCGTGGGAAAACTCGTCGTGATCGAGGGCCTGGACGGCGCGGGCAAGCGCACGTTGGCCAGGGCGCTGACCGACGCCCTGGGCGCGCGGGGCGCGAAGGTCTCGACCGGCGCGTTCCCCCGCTACGACCAGGACGTGCACGCCGACCTGGTGCGCGACGCGCTGCACGGCCGGCTCGGCGACCTGACCGACTCGGTGTACGGCATGGCCGTCCTCTACGCGCTGGACCGGCGTGGCGCAGGGGACGCGATCCGCGCCGACCTCGACCGGTACGACGTGGTCCTGCTCGACCGGTACATCGCGTCGAACGCGGCCTACGGGGCGGCCCGGCTGGGCCAGGGCGCCGACGGCGCGTTCGTGGCGTGGCTGCGGGCGCTGGAGGTGGACCGCTTCGGGTTGCCGATCCCGGACCTGCACCTGCTGCTCCGCGTGCCCCCGGCCGTGGCGGCGGACCGGGCGGCGCACCGCGAGGCCGAGGAGTCCCGCGACCGCGACCTGTACGAGTCGGACGGCGGCCTCCAGGGGCGCTGCGCCGCCGTCTACGACGGGCTGGCCGCAGCCGGGTGGCTCTCCCCCTGGGAGGTGCTGGACGGCACCGCTGACCTGCGCGTCGATCCGCTCCTCGACCGGTGGTTCCCCCGTTAGTGTAAAAAAGTAACGAAACGTCACCACCCCACCGATGAGTCGCTGAGGATTCGCGTTCAGCGGGACGAGGTGGGCTCGTGGATCGGCGGCACAGACCGGCTACGGAGTGGACGCGCACGGCGACCAGCAGCGATGACCGCTGGGGGGTGCGTGGACTTCCGACCACTAGTGGGACGATGTTGGGTATGAAGGCACGCGTGCTCGTCGTCGACGACGACCCCGCTCTGGCGGAGATGCTGACCATCGTGCTTCGGGGCGAGGGCTTCGACACCGCTGTGGTGGCCGACGGCGCCCGCGCGCTGCCCGCGCTGCGCGAGTTGAAGCCGGACCTGGTCCTGCTGGACCTGATGCTCCCGGGCATGAACGGCATCGACGTCTGCAAGGCGATCCGGTCCGAGTCGGGCGTCCCGATCGTGATGCTGACCGCGAAGAGCGACACCGTCGACGTGGTGCTGGGCCTGGAGTCCGGCGCGGACGACTACGTGGTCAAGCCGTTCAAGCCGAAGGAGCTGGTGGCGCGCATCCGCGCCCGCCTGCGCCGCACCGAGGCCGAGCCCGCCGAGGTGCTCCAGATCGGCGACCTGACCATCGACGTGCCCGGCCACGAGGTGCTGCGCGAGGGCAAGCCGATCCAGCTCACCCCGCTGGAGTTCGACCTGCTCGTGGCGCTGGCCCGCAAGCCGCGCCAGGTGTTCACCCGCGAGGTGCTGCTGGAGCAGGTGTGGGGCTACCGGCACGCGGCGGACACGCGGCTGGTGAACGTCCACGTGCAGCGGCTGCGGTCCAAGGTCGAGCGCGACCCGGAGCACCCCGAGGTGGTGCTGACCGTGCGCGGGGTCGGGTACAAGGCCGGGCCGCCGTGACGAGGCGCCTCCCCCGGCGACCCCGCGAGGGCGGGTCGGTCGTCCGCGACGCGCCGGCCGGCGATCAGGCGCCCGGATCGTCGGACGACCGGTCGCGGACCCCCGAGCCCGGTGCAGCCGGAGGCGGCGCTCTCCGTCACCCCAAGCCCCGGTGGTTCGACCCCGTGGCGCGCGAGGCGCGTCGCGTGGTGCAGCGCGCGCGTCGGCAGGTCGTCGCGTTCGGCGAGCTGTGGCGGCGCTCGTTGCAGCTGCGGGTCGTGGTCAGCACGCTCGCGCTGTCCTCCGCCGTGGTGTTCGTGCTCGGCATGGTGCTCCAGGTGCAGATCACCGGGCAGCTGCTGGAGACCAAGATCGAGGCGGCGGTCCGGCAGACCGAGGCCAGCGCGGCGGCGATCCAGCCCGACCTGGCGGGCCTCAACCCCGGCCCGGACAGCGTCAAGACGCGGTTCACCACCGCCCTGAACAAGATCAACACGTCGGGGGTCGACCTCGACCCCACCAGTTCCGGCGCGGGCGCGTTCGAGCCGGTGCTCCGCGACCCCGTCGGCACCGGCTCCGACGGCCTGCCGGTCGCCGTCGGCCAGTACGAGGACGTGCCGGACGGCCTGTTCAAGATGCTCGAACGGGGCAGCGCCGGCTACCAGATCACCACCGTGGAACGGGAGACCGGGCCGACGACCCTGCTCGTGGTCGGCAAACCGGTGAACAGCTCCGCCCGCGCCATGCACCTGTACCTGCTGTTCCCGCTGACCAGCGAGCAGGCCACCGCCGACGTCGTGCAGAGCACCCTGGTCGTCGGCGGCATCGTGCTGCTCCTGCTGCTCGCGCTGATCGCGAACCTGGTCACGCGGCAGGTCGTGCGGCCCGTCCGGCAGGCCGCCGAGATCGCCGAGCGGTTCGCCGACGGCAGCCTCGACGAGCGCATGCCCGTGGTCGGCGAGGACGACGTGGCGCGCCTGGCCGAGTCGTACAACGAGATGGCCGCCAGCATCCAGCGGCAGATCCACCAGCTCGAGGAGTTCGGCCAGCTCCAGCGCCGGTTCACCTCCGACGTCTCGCACGAGCTGCGCACCCCGCTGACGACCGTGCGGATGGCCGCGGACGTGCTGCACGCCTCCCGGGAGCAGTTCCCCGGCGGCCTGGCCCGCTCCACCGAGCTGCTGGTCGACGAGCTGGACCGGTTCGAGTCGCTGCTCGGCGACCTGCTGGAGATCAGCAGGCTGGACGCGGGCGTGGAGGAGCTGGCCGCCGAGCTGGTCGACATCCGCGTGCTGGCCCGCCGCGCCCACGACGCGGTGCGCGCCATCGCCAACAGCAGCGGCACCACGATCGTGATGGACCTGCCCGACGAGGAGGTCACCGCCGAGCTGGACTCCCGCCGGGTCGAGCGGATCCTGCGCAACCTGCTGGCCAACGCCATCGACCACGGCGAGGGCATGCCGGTCGAGCTGACCCTGCGGGGTGACGGGGAGGCGGTCGCGGTGACCGTCCGCGACCACGGCGTCGGCCTGCGGCCCGGCGAGGCGGACCTGGTGTTCAACCGCTTCTGGCGCGCCGACCCGTCCCGCAACCGCCGCACCGGCGGCACCGGCCTGGGCCTGTCCATCAGCCTGGAGGACGCGCGCCTGCACGGCGGGTGGCTGGAGGCGTGGGGCGAACGCGGGCTCGGCGCGGTGTTCCGGCTCACCCTGCCGTGCCGCCTCGGCCACGAGCTGACGTCCAGCCCGCTCCCGCTGGAGCCCCCGGACCTGCCGCCCGTGGTCGAGCCCGAGCCCGACGAGCCGGAGGCGGCGGAGGAGGTCGAGCTGACCGAGGAGGAGATCACGTGGCAGCCCGCGCAACCCGTCACCGGCGAACGCGAGGAGGTCCGGTGAGGCTCCTCGCGGTGCTCCTGGCCGTGCTGGTGGCCGCGGGCTGCGCCGCGATCCCCACCGAGACCTCGCCGATCGCGGTCAACCCGTCGGTGGGCAACGCCACCCGGGCCGCCGCGCCCGAGCCGGTCCGGGACATCGACCCGCTGACGCTGGTCCGGGAGTTCGTCAACGCCTCCGCCAACCCCGAGGGCGACTACGCGGCGGCCAAGGCGTACCTGACCGAGGACGCCAAGAAGGCGTGGAACACCAAGGGCACGCCGACGATCATCGACACGACGTTCAACACCGTGCCGACGCCCGGCCTGACCGCCGACGACAAGCACCGCGTCGTGCTGCTCCAGGGCCGCAACGTCGGCCGGCTCCAGCTGGAGGACAACTCGTTCATCCAGCTCATCGGCGCGCTCGACACGCCGATCGGGATCGAGAAGGACGCCGACGACCAGTGGCGCATCTCCGCGCCGCCGGACGGCATCTACGTGCCGCTGGGCGGGTTCCAGCAGAACTACCAGCGGGTGACGCTGTTCTTCTACAGCCCGGACTTCACCGTCCTCGTGCCCGACCCGCGCTGGGTCGTCATCGCGCCGTCCACGTCGATCCCCAGCCGGGTGACGAGCCTGCTGCTCAAGGGCCCCGCCGTGGGCATGCGGGGCGCGCTGGTCACGGCCATCCCGAACGGCGCGACCCAGCGCAAGAGCACGTCCGAGGCCAACGACGGCGCGTTGGAGGTGGACCTGACCAAGGTCGGCGACATCACCGCGCAGGTCGGCAAGCAGATCGTGGCGCAGGTGGTGAAGTCGCTCGCGGGCGTCAGCAGCAGCCGCATCCGGGTGCTGGTCGAGGGCCAGTTCATCAACGCCGACCAGCACGAGTGGCGGCCCGGCGACGTGCAGACCGGCGAGGCGCTGACCACGCCCAACGCCGACCTGGCGGGCCTGCTGGTGTCCGGCGGCCGGGTCAAGCACCTCACCGGCGACCCGGTGCCCGGCCCGGCGGGCACGGGCGACTACCACGCGGTCGGCGCGGCGCAGTCGCTGGACGGCAGCCAACTGGCCGTGGTCAGCCGGACGGGGGAGAACTCCGTGCGGCTGCGGGTCGGGCCGACGGCCGAGCAGTTGGCCGAGGTGGACCTGCGCGCCTCCACCATGACCCGGCCGACGTGGCTGCTCAGCGGCCGGCAGGGCGAGCCGGGCACGGAGGTGTGGACCGTCGCCGACGGCGCGAACGTGGTGCGCGTGATCAAGACCGACGGCGGGTGGACGGCGAACGCGGTCAACGCCTCGGAGCTGGTCGAGCTGGGCCGGATCAGCGAGCTGCGGCTGTCCCGCGACGGCACCCGGGTGGCGGCCGTCGTGGACGGCAAGCTCGTGGTCGCGGCCGTGGTCAAGGGGCAGGACTCGGCGGTGTCGCTGCGGTCGCCGCGCCACCTCCAGCCGTCGCAGCTCGGCAACAGCGCGTTGGCGCTGGACTGGCTCGCGCAGGACGTGCTGGTGGCCAGCACGTCGCTGTCGGCGTACCCGATCGCGAAGGTGAACATCGACGGGGTGCGGGTCGAGCGGTACAACACGTCGAACCTGACCGCGCCGGTGGCCTCGGTGACCGCCGCGCCCGGCCGCAACGTGCTGGCGGTCGACCAGAGCGGGTTGTGGAGCGCGAACGACGTGGGCGACGTGTGGCGCGCGTCGCCGACCAAGGTGGAGGCGGGCACCCAGGTGTTCTACCCGGGCTGACCCATCTTCACCCGATCGGGAACCCCGCGCACCTGCGCGGAGGGGCCGGTTCTGTCGGTGCCCGCCGGCATCGTCGGTCGCATGCCGATCGAACTGCTGTTCCCGTCCCGTTGTCCCGGCTGCGGCGCGTGGGGCGCGCGCCCGTGCGAGTCCTGCCTGGCCTCGTTCGGCCCACCCGTGCGCGTGCCCGGCGCCGGGCCGCCGGTGTTCGCGCTCGCCGCGTACGGCGGTGCGGCGCGGGAGCTGGTGCTCGCGTTCAAGGAGCGGGGGCGGCGCGAGCTGGCGGCCGTGTTCGGCGCGTTGGTGGCCGCCGCCGTGCCGCGGCTGCCCGGCGTGGGTCCGGGCGCGTGGCTGGTGCCCGCGCCGTCGCGCGCCTCGGCCGCCCGCGCCCGCGGCGGTTCCCACGTGCTGAGAATGGCACGGGCGTCCGGCTTTTCCGCCGCGCCGGCGCTCGCGTTCGCGAGGGGAGTTCGCGATTCCGTGCGGCTGGACACCGCGTCCAGACAGGCGAATCTGGCGGGCCGGGTGCGGCTCGTCCCCGGACGGCTGCCCCCGCCGGGTGCGCCGGTTGTCCTGCTGGACGACGTGGTGACGACGGGATCCACGGCACGGGCGTGCGTTTCGGTGTTGAAAGCGGCCGGGATCGGGGTACCCGCTGTGCTCACGTTGACCACAGCGCGCCGAACCCACTCCTACGGGTGAATCGCGCCGGGAACCTCACGGGAGGCTTGCCCGTTGGCCGGTTATGACGCTCGTGCGGAGGCCGTTCGACGTAACCACTCTGCCGACGAGCGCCTGCGCCGGGGTCGGCCGTTCGGGTGAGCGGCCGACAGCGCGCGATGCCGGCACGCCCGCGTGGCGTGGGGCCGGCGCCGGATTTTCGTCGCTCTCCGTTACGAAGAGAAAATTCTGGACTTCCCCCGCCCCGGGGGCTGTCGCAGCGGCGAATACCGGGCTAACGTGCACCGCTATCAGCGTTCCCGGCACGCGGGGAGGAGGCGAACAGCCCATGACCCTGGCGCCGGCGGGGCGCTGAGGGGCCACCCTCAGCGACCGATCCGCGAAGACGATCGCGAAATCCGGCGCCCAGCGATCCGAAGCCATTGCTCGCAGCAAAGCGAGGGAGGTCGTGTATGGACATCGTCGTTAAGGGCCGCAACGTCGAGGTGCCCGATCACTACCGGGTGCACGTCGCCGAAAAGCTGTCCCGATTGGGGCGTTACGACCGCAAGGTCATCCGCTTCGACGTGGAACTCTTCCACGAGCCGAACCGCCGGCAGTCGAAGAACTGCCAGCGCGTCGAGATCACCGGCAAGGGACGGGGCCCGGTGGTCCGTTCCGAAGCGTGCGCGGGCGACTTCTACGCCGCCCTGGACGCCGCGGTGAACAAGCTCGAGAGCCGGCTGCGGCGCTCTCATGACCGCAGGCGCGTGCACCACGGGCGACGTGGCCCGACATCGGTCGCCGAGGCGACCAGCGGACTCGGGGAAGCGCTCCCCCTGCGTCCCGACAACGACGGCGGCCAGGCACAAGGCATGTGGCTGGGCCACACGGCCGTGCTGGAGGCGGCCGAGCCGGAACCCGAGCGCGAGGGCATGGCGGAAGTGCCCGCGCAGCGCTGGGAAGACGGCATCGAGGACAACCTGCCCGGCCGGATCGTGCGCGAGAAAGAGCACACCGCCAAGCCGATGACCGTCGACCAGGCCCTCTACGAGATGGAACTGGTCGGCCACGACTTCTACCTGTTCTCCGACGCCGACAGCGGACGTCCGAGCGTCGTCTACCGCCGGAAGGGGTTCGACTACGGCGTGATCAGGCTGGCCTGAGCGCCGCCTGACCACGGTCCCCAACCCGTGACTTTCGCGACCCCCGGCGCCCTCGCGCGCCGGGGGTCGCGGTGAATTGGCGGTACCGCGTCCGGGTCGTCCCGGCCGGTCGGCGAAGATCGGTGATTTCGCCGGATTCCCAGCTCAGGGCGTCCGCAATGACACCGGCGCGCGGCGGTCGTGATCGGTTCGCGTGATCACACCGGTGATCCGTGGCCGATTTCCCGACGATCACGTATTCGATGATCGGAAAAGCACGCGGAACGGCCCACCCCCGGCCCGCGCCGCGCGGTGGATCGGCGGACGCGTCCCGCCGGCGGGCTTTGCGTCCGACCGGGTGACGGGCCCTCGGAGCCGATCACTCACGGCGATCTCGGCGAGGTCGTGCCGGGGCGTGGTCCGGAGGGTGTAGAGGGCGGCGCACGAGGGTTCCTACCTGTGTCTGTGCACACACCTCCACGACTTGCCTACGATGGCGAGTGGTGAAGGCTCGCCATGGCCGTGGCGAGCCCCTGTGGAAGGCGCCCGTCCCCCGGGCGCGTCGCGATGAGGTAATGAGGTCGACCCGGATGGTGCTGTCCCGACTGCTCCGCGCTGGCGAGGGCAAGATGCTCAAGCGCCTGCGCAACATCGCAGCGCACATCAACAACCTCGAAGACGACGTCGTCGACCTCTCCGATGCGGAGCTGCGCGCGAAGACCGAGGAGTTCCGCAAGCGCTACGCCGACGGCGAGTCCCTGGACGAGCTGCTGCCCGAGGCGTTCGCGGTCGTCCGCGAAGGCGCCAAGCGCACACTCGGCCAACGCCACTTCGACGTCCAGCTGATGGGTGGCGCGGCGCTCCACCTCGGTCAGATCGCCGAGATGCGCACCGGTGAGGGCAAGACGCTGACCTCCGTGCTGCCCGCGTACCTGAACGCGATCGCGGGCGAAGGCGTGCACGTCGTCACGACCAACGACTACCTGGCCAAGCGGGACGCCGAGTGGATGGGGCGCATCCACCGGTTCCTCGGCCTGACCGTCGGCGCGATCCTGTCCGAGATGACCCCCGAGCAGCGGCGGGTCGCCTACAACGCCGACATCACCTACGGCACGAACAACGAGTTCGGCTTCGACTACCTGCGCGACAACATGGCGTGGAGCCGGGACGAGATGGTCCAGCGCGGCCACTTCTTCGCCCTGGTCGACGAGGTCGACTCGATCCTGATCGACGAGGCCCGCACCCCGCTGATCATCTCCGGCCCGGCCGACCAGTCCTCGCGCTGGTACGTCGAGTTCGCGCGCCTGGCCACGAAGATGCGCCGCGACACCCACTACGAGGTGGACGAGCGCAAGCGCACGATCGGCGTCACCGAGGCGGGCGTGCAGTTCGTCGAGGACCAGCTCGGCATCGACAACCTGTACGACTCGACCAACACCCCGCTGGTCGGCTACTTCCAGAACGCGATCAAGGCCAAGGAGCTGTTCACCAAGGACAAGGACTACATCGTCCGCAACGGCGAGGTCATGATCGTCGACGAGTTCACCGGCCGCGTGCTGGCGGGTCGTCGCTACAACGAGGGCATGCACCAGGCGATCGAGGCCAAGGAAGGCGTCGAGATCAAGGCCGAGAACCAGACGCTCGCCACGATCACCCTCCAGAACTACTTCCGGCTGTACGCCAAGCTCGGCGGCATGACCGGCACCGCCGAGACCGAGGCGGCCGAGTTCCACCAGACCTACAAGCTCGGCGTCGTGCCCATCCCCACGAACCGCCCGATGCAGCGCAAGGACGAGTCCGACCTGGTCTACAAGACCGAGGAGGCGAAGTTCGAGGCGGTCGCCGAGGACATCGCCGAGCGGCACCACAAGGGCCAGCCGGTGCTGGTCGGCACGACGAGCGTCGAGCGCTCGGAGTACCTGTCCAAGCTCCTGGTCCGCAAGGGCATCCCGCACGAGGTGCTCAACGCCAAGCACCACGAGCGCGAGGCGCTGATCATCGCCAAGGCCGGTCGCAAGGGCGCGGTCACCGTGGCCACCAACATGGCGGGCCGCGGCACCGACATCGTGCTCGGCGGCAACCCGGACATCATCACCGACCACGAGCTGCGCGAACGCGGCCTCGACCCGGTGGAGAACCCGGAGGAGTACGAGGCCGCCTGGGCGAAGCTGATCGAGGAGATCACCGCCGAGGTCAAGGCCGAGGCCGAGGAGGTCCGCGCGGCCGGCGGCCTGTACGTGCTGGGCACCGAGCGGCACGAGTCGCGGCGCATCGACAACCAGCTCCGCGGCCGTTCCGGCCGGCAGGGCGACCCCGGCGAGTCGCGGTTCTACCTGTCGCTGCAGGACGAGCTGATGCGCCGGTTCAACGCGGCGATGGTCGAGACCGTCATGACCCGGCTGAAGGTGCCGGACGACGTGCCGATCGAGCACAAGATGGTCACCCGGGCCATCCGCAGCGCGCAGACGCAGGTCGAGCAGCAGAACTTCGAGATCCGCAAGAACGTCCTCAAGTACGACGAGGTGATGAACGAGCAGCGCAAGGTCATCTACAACGAGCGCCGTCGCGTGCTCGACGGCGAGGACCTGCGCGAACAGGTCGAGCACATGATCACCAGCGTGGTCGGCGAGTACGTCGACGGCGCGACCGCCGACGGCTACGCCGAGGACTGGGACCTCGACCAGCTGTGGACGGCGCTCAAGACGCTGTACCCGATCACGCTCGACCACAAGAAGCTCCTCGAAGAAGAGGACGACATCACGCGCGAGTCGCTGAAGGCGAAGCTGCAGGCCGACGCCCTGGCCGCGTACGAGGCGCGTGAGGCGGACATCGACGGCCGGGTCGGCCCCGGCGCCATGCGCGAGCTGGAGCGCCGCGTCCTGCTCTCCGTCCTGGACCGCAAGTGGCGCGAGCACCTGTACGAGATGGACTACCTCAAGGAGGGCATCGGCCTGCGGGCGATGGCCCAGCGCGACCCGCTGATCGAGTACCAGCGGGAGGGCTTCGACATGTTCAACGCCATGTTGGACGCGTTGAAGGAGGAGACCGTCGGCTTCCTGTTCAACCTGCAGGTCGAAGCCGCCGAACCCGAACCCGCCGCCGAACCGCCCGTCCAGGTCTCCATCACCAACGGCGGCCCGCTGTCCGGCAGCCGCGCCAGGGCCCGCGCCGCCGCGGCCGCCGCCGCCCAACAGCAAGCCGCCGCCGCCAACCAGGCCCCCGCCGGCCCGGCCCTGGCCCAGCTGCAAAGCGGCAACGCCATCCCGCCCGCCCTGCGCGGCAAGGGCCTGGACGGCCGCGCCCAGCAGGGCCTGACCTACTCGGGCCCCTCGGAGAGCGGCGACGCCCAGACCAGCGGCAAGACCCCCCAGCAGGGCGGCCCCGGCCAGCAGGGCGGCACCCGCAAAGAACGCCGCGCCGCCGCCCGCGCCCAGGCGAAGGGCCAGCGCAAGGGCCCGCGCCAGTAACCCATCCCGATAAACCACACCTGCACACGCGAAGCGGGGCCCGACTCACCGGGCCCCGCTTCGCGCATCCGCACCCACTGCGCTCCCACACCGCAGCTCTCACGCACCGCACGGCCTCGCACCACCCGCCGACCACGCCTTCCCCCGCCGCATCCACCAGGGCCGCGGCCCGACCCCGCCACGGCTCCACCCGTTGCGACCCCCTCCGGCCGGCCTGACAGGCCCCATCTCGCGACCTCACCTGCCACAGCTCGCCCGCCGTGGCCTCACGTCCCCGGGCCGGGCCGTCGCCTGGCGAAGCGCCCAGTCGCCGGGCGGGGTGCCCGGAGGTCTCGGCCGGCGAGGTGGCGGGCTCATGCCCGCGGGCTCCGGGCGGTTCCGGCGTCGGCCTCCGGGCGCCGGCCGTGATGTGTGCTCGATGCGTGGCTGCGGTGTCGGGTTCGCGGTGGGCCTCCTGATGGGGTCGCGTCGGGTCGCTGGGCAGGTGGGTGGGCCGGCGGGTGTGTTGGCCGTCGGGTGGGGCGGCCGGTGGGGTGGTCGTTGGGTGGGGCGGTCGGTGGGGTGGTCGTTGGGTGGGGCGGTCGGGTGGGTTGGCGGTCGGGGGTGGTTGCCGGCTCGGTCTTAATCAACCGAGGTGCGGTAACAGTGTTTCCGTACATTTTCGGGCCAATGTCACCCGATTGTGTGACCAATGGGCCGGGAGGGGCATGGATCGGCCCAGGTCACGCCATCAAGGGAGCAGGTGGAATTCGGTGCAGTGCCAGCGCGAGCCCCGGCGCTCCACGCGGGCGGCGAATGCGCGGACTTTCGTCTCCATGTGCAGCGTGCCCGCCAGCTCCGCCGCGTCCGGCGACACGTGGCACAGCCGGTAGCGGCCCAGGCGGGTTCGGGTGGGGGTGGCGGCGCGGGCCACGGTGGTCAGGGCGCGTGGCTCGAACGTGGCCGACAGTTGGCGCGGTGGCCGGCGGCCGCTCAGGGCCTCCACCAGCGGGAACAGGAAGTGGCGGGCGTCGAGGGCGGGGTCGGGCGAGGTGCTCGGCGGGGGAGTGGCCGGCGGGGTGGCGGGCCGGTCGGCGTTCGCGGAGGACAGGGGGCGCAGTCGAGGTGGCATGCTGAACCGAGGGCGCACGCCCGGGTTTTCGTACCAAGATCACCCGATGGAGGCACGGTGCGGGGACTGGTCCTGGACTTCGGCGGCGTCCTCACGGACCCGGGCGACGACCTCGCGGCACTCGAACCGCCCCTCCTCGTGGCCACGCGCCAGGCCCGTCACCAGGGCATCCTCACCGCCGTGCTGTCCAACGCCGACTTCCGGTGGCGGCCGCCTGCGGGGTGGGAGGACGTGTTCGACGTCGTCGTCACCTCCGGCGACGTCGGCCTGGCCAAACCCGACCGCCGCATCTACCTCCTGACCGCCGAACGCCTCGGCCTGCCCGCGCACGAGTGCGTCTTCGTGGACGACCTCGCGGTCAACGTCCGGGGCGCGGCGGCGGCCGGAATGGTCGGTGTGCACCACCAGTCCGTGCATTCCACGCTCCAGGAACTCGAAATCCTGCTGGACATCCCCCTCCAGAGCTAATTCGGTCACGAACGGCGATCGGTATTCCACCGGGGCGAGGAATTGTCGGTCACCCGACGACGTCCGTAGGTTCCACCGAAACGTGGTCCCGCGATCCGCGTCGTGGGAAGCGGCGCGGACGCGGGACGTCCGAGGCTGGTCGGGACGGCCCGACGGGTACCGCGTCGGGTGGCTGTGGTGAGCCACCGATCAGCCGGGATAGGCAGCGCGGGTGCCGGAGCGGCCCTCGGGCACCCGCGCTGCGCCGAAGCCCGACCGCCACGACACCACGACCGATCGACCACGCCGCGCCCGATCGACCACGCCCGAACGGCCACCACCGAGCAAGGCCGGCCGGCTACGACCGAGCGCCGGCCCCGGTCGTCCGCCGCCGGACCACTTCGAAGCACAGCACGGCCGCCGCACTGGCGACGTTCAACGACTCGACCCCCGCCGCCATCGGGATCGACAACCACCCCGTCACGTGCGGCCGCACGTCGGGCGAGATCCCGGCCGTCTCGCTGCCCAGCACGAACGCCGCCCGCGCCGGCAGGTCCGCCGAGTACACCGACGACCGCGCGTCGGCGTCGAGCGCGAAGACCGGGTACCCGGCCTCCCGCAACGCGACCACGGCCTCCGCGGCCGTCGCGCACCGCAGCACCGGAGCCCGGAACGCCACCCCCGCCGACGCCTTCACCACCAGCGGGTCGAGGGACGCCACACCCCGCCGCGGCACGACGATGCCGTCCATCCCCGCCGCCGTCGCCGTGCGCAGGATCATGCCGACGTTCGCCGGCGTGGTGATCCCGTCGAGCACGAGCACGCACCCCCGCGACCCCAGCTCGCGCAGCCCCGCCCCCAGTGGCCGCATGCGGGGCGCGACCACGTCCGCCAGCACGCCCTGGTCCTGCTTGCCGTTCCCGGCCAGCACCTTGACCCGCTGCGCGGAAGCCCGCTGCACCGCGACACCCCGCCGACCGGCCGCGTCCAGGATCTCCCGGGCGGCCGGGCCGCGGGCCGTGTCGGCGAGCACGACCTTGTCGACGTCGAGCCTCGGGTCGTCCAGGGCCTCCAGCACGGGCTTGCGGCCGTACACGGTGACGAACTTGTCCTTGGGTGACACATCCACGGAACAAGTGTCCTCTACCCGATTGGGGCTTGTTTCTTCGCTGTCAATCATGATGATCGTCACATGACATCGCGCGACGAGGCGCACCGTCTGCTGGCCAGCGGCCGGGAGGCGGACGTCTACCTGCGACCCGACGGCCTGCTGGTCAAGCGCAGCCGCACGGGGCGCGACCTGCGGCCCGAGGCCGAGCTGATGCGCTACCTGCGCGGGCACGGCATACCGGTGCCCCGGGTGGCGGAGGCGTCGGGGCCGGAGCTGGTCATGGAGTACGTGCCCGGTCCGCGCATGTCGCAGGAGCTGGACGCGAAGCCGTGGCGGGCGGGTGCGCTGGGCCGCGAGCTGGCCGGGCTGCACGGCCGGCTCGACCGGGTGCCCGCGCCGACCTTCCTCGACGGCGACGGCGACCTGCTGCACCTCGACCTGCACCCCGGCAACGTGGTGCTCGGCCCCGAGGGCGCGGTGGTCGTCGACTGGGGGAGCGCGGTCAAGGGCGACCGGAAGCTCGACGTGGCGCTGAGCTGGCTCGCGATGGCGGTCGCGCCGCTGCGGCCGGTGATGCGGCTCGCCCGGTCGCGGATGGTGCGCGGGTTCCTGTCCGGGGTCGACGGCTCGGTGCGGGCCGAGGCCCGGCGGGCGATGCCGGCCGCCGCGGCGATCAGGCTCGCCCGGCACGAGCGCGACGCAGCCGAGGTCAGCGCCGTGCAGCGGCTCGTGCGGCACTGCAGCGACTAGCCTGGGCGGCATGCCCGACCGCCTGTCCGCGCTGGACGCCTCGTTCCTGTACCTGGAGGACTCCACGACGCCGATGCACGTCGGCGGGGTGGCGGTGTTCCGGCGGCCGCGCTCGGGCTTCGACTACGACCGCCTGGTCGACCTGATCGAGCAGCGGCTGTCGCTGGTGCCGCGCTACCGGCAGAAGGTCGTGCACGTGCCCGGACGGCTCGCGCGGCCGGTGTGGGTGGACGACGCGGACTTCGACGTCACGTACCACGTGCGGCGCTCGGCGTTGCCGAAACCGGGCAGCGACCGGCAGCTGCACGACCTGGTGGCGCGGCTGATGTCCCGGCCGCTGGACCACACCCGGCCGCTGTGGGAGGTCTACCTGGTCGAGGGCCTGGCCCGGAACCGGACCGCGGTGATCACCAAGACGCACCAGGCGATGGTCGACGGCATCGGCGCGCCGGAGATCGGGCAGGTGATGCTGGACGTGTCGCCGACGCCGCGGCCGCCGGTCGAGTCGCTGTGGATGCCGTCGCCGGAGCCGAGCGGGTTGCAGCTCGTGGCCGACGCGGTGGCGGAGGCCGTGCAGCGGCCCGGCGAGGTCGTGGAGAACGCCCGGTCGGCGGCCATGGACACGGTGGCCACGGTGCGCAAGGTGGCCGGGGTGTTCGGCGGGCTGGTGTCCGCGGTGCGGACCGCCGCGACGCCCGCGCCCGGCAGCCCGCTGAACGTGCGGATCTCGCCGCAGCGGCGGTTCGCGGTGGCGCGGACCGAGCTGGAGGCGTTCCGGGCGGTCCGGCGGGCGCACGGCGGCACGGTGAACGACGGCGTGCTCGCGGTGCTGTCCGGCGCGCTGCGGAACTGGCTGCTGTCGCGCGGCGAGGTCGTGACGGCGGGCACCACGATCCGGGCGATGGCCCCGATGTCCGTGCGGGACGACGAGACGCAGGTGTCGGCGTACCTGGTCGACCTGCCGGTGGGCGAGCCGAACCCGGCCGTGCGGCTGCACCACGTGTCGCACGCGATGCGGGCGCACCAGGAGTCGGGGCAGTCGGTGGCGGCGCAGACGCTGGTGCGGTTGTCGGGCTTCGCGCCGCCGACGCTGCACGCGTTGGGCGCGCGGGCGGCGTCGTCGTTCTCGCGGCGGTTGTTCAACGTCGTGGTGACGAACGTGCCGGGGCCGCAGGTGCCGCTGTACGCGGCGGGCGCGAGGATGATCGAGATGTTCCCCGTGGTGCCGTTGGCGAAGAACCAGGCGTTGTCGATCGGCGTGACGTCGTATGACGGTGGCGTGTACTTCGGCCTGAACGCGGACCGCGACGCCATGTCCGATGTGGACGTGCTGGCGGCGATGGTCGAGGAGTCGGTGGAGGAACTGATGGGAACGGTGTCCGCATGAGGGTGTACCTCCCGGCGACCGTCGCGATGCTGCGCGACCTGCTGGAGCGGGGCGAGTTCGTCCCGGTGGGCGGGACGGGGTTCGCCCTGACGCCCGCGTTGCGCGAGTCGTACGCGACCGGCGACACGGAGGAGCTGGAGTACTCGGCGATGCTCGACGCCGCGCGCGGCTCGCTGCGGCTGATCGCGGGCGACGAGAAGGCCGCGCCGAGGCGCGCGGTGGTGTCCGCGGACGTGGACGACGTGAAGCTGCGGCCGGACCTGGACTTCTCCGTGGTGAAGCTGTCCGGCCCGGTGCCGATGAAGGCCATCGCCGCGATCCACCTGGACACGCTGGACGCCGAGGACGACGTGCGCGCGGCGGCCGAGGTGATCGACGCGGCGGACCTGGGCGATCCCGACGCCGAGTTCGCGCTGGGCGGGGCGGAGGACCACGAGCTGGCCTGGTACGCGCCGCAGGAGCTGCCGTTCCTGCTGGAGCTGATGTAGGCGTCGGCGTCACCCCGGCAGCGGCCCGCCGCCGGGGTGCGAATGCCCTGGTCGCCCGTTCCGAGCGTTGAACTCAGGGGTCCCGAACGTAGGACTCACGCGACCTGAACGTAGGACTCTCGCGTTCTGAACGTAGGACTCACGCGTTCTGGAGGTAGGACACGCGCGGGTTAGTCGTATTCCTCCAGCTTGGAGCGGGAGGACAGCAGGCGGCGCAGGGAGGCCAGCCGGCCGGGTGACGCCTCGCCGGTGCGCACCAGCTCGTCCAGCATGCAGTCGGGGTCCTCCGGCGGGCCCTGGTGGCCGCAGCCGGACGGGCACTCCTCGGCCATCGCCTTCATGTCCGGGAACGCGGCGACGATGTCGTCCGGCGTGATGTGCGCCAGGCCGAACGAGCGGATGCCCGGCGTGTCCACCGCCCAACCGCCCTCGGGCAGCGGCAGCGCCACGGTCTGCGTGGACGTGTGCCGGCCCTTGCCGACCCCGCTCACCACGCCCACCGCCCGCCGCGCGTCCGGCACCAGCTTGTTCACCAGCGTGGACTTGCCGACCCCCGAGTGGCCGATCAACGCCGACAGCCGGTGCGCCATCCGCGCGCGCAGCTCGGCCGGGTCCTGGTCGGACCGCGTCACGACCACCGGCAGGTCCAGCTCGGCGTAGGCGGCGAGCAGGTCGTCGGGCGGCGCGAGGTCGGACTTCGTCAGGCACAGCAGGGGCTCCAGCCCGCCCGCGTACGCGGCGACCAGGCAGCGGTCGATGAAGCCGCGGCGCGGCTGCGGGTCGGCCAGCGCCGACACGATCACGAGCTGCTCGGCGTTGGCCACCACCACCCGCTCGAACGGGTCCGTGTCGTCCGCCGTGCGCCGCAGCACGGACCGCCGCTCCGCCACCCGGACGATCCGCGCCAGCGTGTCCGGCTGCCCGGACGTGTCGCCGACCAGCCCGACGTGGTCGCCGACGACGACCGGCGTGCGGCCCAGCTCCCGCGCCCGCATGGCGACCACCATCCGCGCCGGGTCCTCGTCCAGCGCGCACGTCCACCGCCCGCGGTCCACGCCGACGACCATGGCGGGCACCGCGTCCGCGTGCTCGGGCCGGCGCTTGCTGCGCGGCCGGGTTCCCTTGCCCGGCCGCACCCGCACGTCGGACTCGTCCAACCGCCGCCAGTCGCCCCGCGCCACGTCAGCGCGCCCCCGGCTGCGACAGCATGGCCGCCCACATCCCCGGGAAGTCCGGGATCGTCTTCGTCGTGGACCCGATGTCGTCCACCGACACACCCGGCACGACCAGGCCGATGATCGCCCCCGCGGTCGCCATCCGGTGGTCGGCGTAGGCGCGCCAGACGCCGCCGCGCAGCGGCCGGGGCGTGATGACCAGGCCGTCCTCGGTCTCCTCGGCGTCACCGCCCAGGCGGTTGATCTCGGCGGCCAGCGCCGCGATCCGGTCGGTCTCGTGGCCGCGGATGTGCGCCACGCCGCGGATGCGGGTCCGGCCCTCCGCGAGCGCCGCCAGGGCCGCCACGGTGGGCGTCAGCTCGCTCTCGTCGCGCAGGTCCACGTCGATCCCGGTCAGCCGGTCCGGGCCGCGCAGCACCAGGCCCTCGTCGGTCAGCCCGACCTCGCAGCCCATCCGCTCGAACAGGTCCCGCGCCGCCCCGCCCGGCTGGGTCGTCTCCGCGGGCCACCCCGGGATCGTCACCCGGCCGCCGGTCACGGCCGCCGCGGCGAGGAACGGCGTGGCGTTGGACAGGTCCGGCTCGACGTGCCAGTCGCGGCCCGCGATCGGGCCCGGCTCGACCCGCCACTCGTTCGCCGCCGAGTCGTCCACCGCGACCCCGGCCTCGCGCAGCATGGTCACGGTCATCTCGATGTGGGGCAGCGAGGGCACCGGCTTGCCGTCGTGCCGCACGGTCACGCCGCTCTCGTACCGCGCGCCCGACAGCAGCAGCCCCGACACGAACTGCGACGACGCCGACGCGTCGATGGTCACCTCGCCGCCGGGCAGACCGCCCTTGCCGTGCAGGGTGAACGGCAGCGCGTCGCCCGCCACGTCCGCGCCCAGCGCCCGCAGCGCGTCCAGGATCGTGGTCATGGGCCGGACCCGCGCGTGCGGGTCGCCGTCGAACGTGACGTCGCCGACCGCGAGCGCGGCGGCGGGCGGCAGGAACCGCATCACGGTGCCCGCCAGGCCGCAGTCGACCTGCGCCGGTCCGCGCAGCTCGTGGGGTGTGACCAGCCAGGACCCGTCCGGGCCGTCGGCGACGTCGACGCCGAGCGAGCGCAGCGCGGCGGCCATCAGGTTCGTGTCCCGGCTGCGCAGCGGGGCGTGCAGCGCGGACGGCCCGTCGGCCAGCGCGGCGAGCACGAGCGCGCGGTTGGTGATCGACTTGGAGCCGGGCACGGGTACTGTCGCGTCGACCGGGCCGTCGGCGGTGGGAGCGGACCACTGCTGAGTCATGGCCCGATGATCCCGCATCGGGTTGACGACAGCTCGCACCGGGCACTCCGACGTGCGACGATGGCGGACCCGAGGCAATCCCGGAGAGGTGATCGGTGTGTGCGGCAGGTACGCGTCCACGAAGAACCCCGCGCTGCTCGCGGCGGAGTTCGACGCGGTCGACGGCACCGAGGGCGCGGCGCCCGGCCCGGACTACAACGTCGCGCCGACCAAGCAGGTGCTGGCCGTGGTGGAGCGGCACCCGCGCGACGAGGACGGCAACCCCGACCCGGACACCACCGAGCGCAGCGTCCGGGTGATGCGCTGGGGCCTGGTGCCGCACTGGGCCAAGGACCTGTCCGGCGCCGCGAAGATGATCAACGCGCGGGCCGAGAGCGTGCTGGACAAGCCCGCCTACCGCGACTCCGCGGCCAAGCGCCGCTGCATCGTCCCGGCCGCCGGCTGGTACGAGTGGCAGCCCGGCGAGGGCCGCAAGCAGCCGTACTTCATCAACCCCGGCGACGACTCCAGCCTCGCCCTGGCGGGCATCTGGTCGGTGTGGTGGCAGCAGGAGGGTGACGAGCGCAAGCCCGTCATCACCTGCGCCGTGCTCACCACGGACGCGATCGGCGAGATGGCGCAGGTGCACCACCGGATGCCGCTGGTGCTGCCGAAGGACCGCTGGGCGGCGTGGCTCGACCCGGACAACGGAGACCCCAAGGACCTGCTCGCGCCCGACCGCGACCTGGTGGACGCGCTGGAGCTGCGGCCGGTGTCGATGAGGGTCAACAGCATCAAGAACAACGATCCGTCGCTGATGGACGCGGTCCGGCTGGGCGAGGCCGAGAAGCCGGAGCCCACCCTGTTCGAGCTGACATGACCTCCCGGCAGGTCGACACGCCCCACGGCCCCGCGCGGGCCGAGCTGCACTGCGCCTCCGGCAGTCGCGCCGCGCTGCTCCTCGGGCACGGCGCGGGCGGCGGGATCGCCGCGCCCGACCTGGTCGCGGCGGCGCGGGCGGCGGTGGGCGTCGGCGTGCACGTGGCGCTGGTGGAGCAGCCCTACCGGGTGGCCGGCCGCCGCGCGCCCGCGCCCGCCGGGCAGCTCGACGCGGCGTGGCTCGCGGTCGCCGAGGAGCTGGGGTCGAGCTGGTTCGCCGACCTGCCCCTGGTGTTCGGGGGCCGCTCGTCCGGCGCGCGGGTGGCGTGCCGGACGGCGGCCGAGGGGCAGGCCGTCGCGGTGCTGTGCCTGGCGTTCCCGGTGCACCCGCCGGGCAAGCCGGAGAAGTCCCGGCTGCCCGAGCTGGACGGCGTCGAGGTGCCCGTCCTGGTCGTGCAGGGCGAGAACGACCCGTTCGGCCGGCCGGGCCCGGCGCACCACCGCGACGTGGTGCTGCTGCCCGGCGACCACAACCTCAAGGCCGACGTGGCCGCGCTGGGCCGGTCCGTCGGCGAGTGGCTCGACCGGGTGCTGCGCCCGCTGGACGTGTGACCGGTCAGGCCGAGATCGGCGCCACGACCGCCTGCGTCAGCCGGACCAGGTCCTCCGGCGCCAGCTCGACCTCCAGCCCGCGCCGCCCGGCCGAGCAGTAGATGGTGTCGAAGCCCCGCGCCGAGGCGTCCAGCGCCACCGGCAGCCGCTTCTTCTGCCCCAGCGGCGAGATGCCGCCCGCGACGTACCCGGTGGCCCGCTCGGCGGCGGCGACGTCGGCCATCCTCGCCTTCTTCCCGCCCACGGCGGCGGCCAGCGCCTTCAGGTCGAGCTGCCCGGTGACGGGCACCACACCGACGGCCAACCTGCCGTCCACCTCCGCGACCAGCGTCTTGAACACCCGTTCGGGCGCGATCCCCAACGCCTCGGCCGCCTCCAGCCCGTACGACTCGTGGCGGGGGTCGTGCTCGTAGGCGTGCAGCGCGTAGGCCACCTTCTGCTTGTCCAGCAACGCGGTGGCGGGCGTCCCACGTCCGGCCATGGACGCGCACCCTAGTACGGGGAATGCCCGGCACGTCCGTCGCGTTGGTGCGGGATGTGGCTACCGAGGTGATGGAGCAGCAGGTCAGCAGGCAGGTCAGGGCACGTCCACCGCGAGGCTCCGCCCCCTGCCGCCCCGGCGAGCGCCGCGTATCCTCGACTGCGTCCCAGACAGTACCGGCCACCGCGCTGACCAGCCGGTGGGAAGGGAGCGCGGTGCCAGCCACGCGAACGCAGGACACGCCGACTGACGAGACAACGGCCGAGCGCGCAGCGCGGTTCGAGCGCGACGCGATGCCGATGCTCGACCAGTTGTACTCGGCGGCCCTGCGGATGACCCGCAACCCCGCCGACGCCGAGGACCTGGTCCAGGAGACCTACCTGAAGGCGTACGCGGCCTTCGCGTCCTTCTCGGAGGGCACGAACCTCAAGGCGTGGCTGTACCGCATCCTCACCAACACCTACATCAACGGCTACCGCAAGAAGCAGCGCCAGCCGATCCAGCAGCCGACGGACGAGATCACCGACTGGCAGCTCGCGCAGGCGGAGAGCCACACGTCGACCGGGCTGCGGTCGGCCGAGGTGGAGGCGATGGACCGGCTCCCCGACTCGGACGTCAAGGAAGCCCTGCAGCGACTGCCGGAGGAGTTCCGGATCGCCGTCTACCTCGCCGACGTCGAGGGCTTCGCCTACAAGGAGATCGCAGACATCATGGGCACCCCCATCGGCACCGTGATGTCCCGGTTGCACCGGGGCCGCAGGCAGCTTCGCGACCAGTTGGCGGACGTCGCCCGCGAGCGCGGCATCATCCGCGACGGCCGGCAGGAGGTGGCGGACCGATGAGCTGCGGCGAACCGCACGAGACGGACTGCTCCGAGGTGCTGGCCGAGGTGTACCTGTTCCTCGACCGCGAGTGCGACGAGAAGCGCAAGGCCCTGCTCCAGACGCACCTGGAGGAGTGCCACCCGTGCCTGGAGCAGTACGGCATCGAGGAGCACCTGAAGGCGCTGCTGGCCCGCAAGTGCGGCGGCGAGCACGCGCCGGAGGAGCTGCGGCGGCGGCTGCGCGCCCGGCTCTACCAGACCGCGGACACCACGTCGGTGGAGGTCGAGGTCACGACCACGCTGACCAGGTCGTCCGAGTCTTCCGACGCCTGAACCCCAGTCGATGGGGGGCGGGCGCCGGGGGCGGGGGGGTCTGGGGGCGGGGGGGCCCGCCGCCCGCCCCCCCCCCACGACCTGGTCAGCCGCCTGGTGCGGGAGCCCGGGTTGACCGACGAGGAGGCCGTCGGGATGACCGTGCTGCTGCTCGTCGGCGGGCACGAGACGACCGCGAACTCGATCGCGTTGTCCGTGCTGGCGCTGCTGCGGGACCGGGCGGGGTGGGAGGCGCTGGTCGCGTCGCCGGACCTGGTCGAGGGCGCGGTGGAGGAGCTGCTGCGCTACCTCAGCCCCGTGCACCACGGCGTGGTGCGGGCGGTGGCGCGTGACGCGACGGTCGGCGGGACGGCGGTCGGCGCGGGCGAGGGGGTGATCGCGTCCCTGTTCGCCGCCAACCGCGACCCGGCCGCGTTCCCCGACCCGGACCGCCTCGACCTGCGTCGGGACGCGCGGGCGCACCTCGCGTTCGGCAGCGGGGTGCACCAGTGCGTCGGGCAGCTGTTGGCGCGGCTGGAGATGCGGGTCGCGTTGCGGGCGCTCGTGACGGAGCTGCCGGACCTGCGCCTGGCCGTGCCGTTCGAGGAGGTCGCGTTCCGGTTCGACGCGCCGATCTACGGCCTCCGATCGCTGCCGGTCACCTGGTGATCCCCGAGCCGCCGCCCCCCGGTCACGCCGCTGAGGGCGGCGTGACCCGGGGTTTCGGCGGTGGAGGTCGGCGGGGTTCAGCGCGGGCGCGTGCCGGGGCCGGGGCGCGTGCCCGGGCCGGGACCGGAGTGTGGGCCGGGTCCGGAGTGTGGGCGCGGGCAGGGCATCGCGCGCGGGCCTCGGCGGGTGTGGCCGGCCGCCGGGAGCGGCGGGCAGGTCGGGGCCGGGTGGAGTGGCGCGCCCGGCACGCCGGGGACCGACTGCGGGTTCCGGATGCGGGCCCGGTCGGGGCTCGACGGCCGGTTCGGGCTCGACGCCGGGTTCGGGGTCTCCGGCGGGGCTGAGCCCGGCTTCGGGGGCGGGCTCGGGAGGTGGGTCGCCGGCGGGGCGGCTGGGAGCGGGGCGGTCGGCGGGGGTGGGGTCGGGGTTGGGTGGGTTGGGGTTGGGGGTTGGTCGCGGTTCCTCATGTGCAACCGAGGAGCGGTAACGGTGTTTCCGTACATTTTCCGGCGATGATCACCCGATCGTGTCGGGAAACGGTCGGGGGTGGTCGACGCCCACGGGCGGGTGGGCGTCGACCGGTCCACTCACTCCCCCGTGCTGAACGCGGCGTCGAAGGACGCGGCGGGCGGGTCGAACAGGTGCCGCCGGATGAACCCGACCGCCTCCTCCGCCCCGCGCAGCCGGTCCATCCCGGCGTCCTCCCACTCGACCGAGATCGGCCCGCTGTACCCGATCGCGTTCAACGCCCGGAACGACTCCTCCCACGGCACGTCGCCGTGGCCGGTCGACACGAAGTCCCACCCGCGCCGGGGGTCGGCCCACGCCAGGTGCGACCCGAGCCGCCCGTTGCGCCCGTCGAGGCGCTTCTTCGTGTCCTTGCAGTCCACGTGGTAGATCCGGTCGGCGAAGTCGAGGATGAACCCGACCGGGTCGAGGTCCTGCCAGATGAAGTGCGACGGGTCCCAGTTGAGGCCGAACGCGGGCCGGTTGCCGACCGCGTCCAGCGCCTTGCGCGTGGTCCAGTAGTCGTACGCGATCTCCGACGGGTGCACCTCGTGCGCGAACCGCACCCCGACCTCGTCGAACACGTCGAGGATCGGGTTCCAGCGGCGGGCGAAGTCGGCGTAGCCCTCGTCGATCACGGCCTGCGACACGGGCGGGAACATGGCGACGTACTTCCAGGTCGACGAGCCGGTGAAGCCGACGACCGTGTCCACGCCCAGCTTGGCCGCCGCACGCGCGGTGTCGGCCATCTCCGCGGCGGCGCGCTGCCGCACGCCCTCCGGCTCGCCGTCGCCCCAGACGCGGGCCGGGAGGATGGCCTGGTGCCGGAAGTCGATCGGGTCGTCGCACACGGCCTGCCCGACGAGGTGGTTGGAGATCGTCCACACGTCGAGCCCGTACTTCTTGAGCATCTCGCGCTTGGCCGGCACGTAGTCGTCGTCCGCCAGCGCCTTGTCCACCTCGAAGTGGTCGCCGCCGCAGGCGATCTCCAACCCGTCGTAGCCCCACCCGGAGGCGAGTCGGCACACCTCCTCGAACGGCAGGTCGGCCCACTGGCCGGTGAACAGCGTGACCGGTCGGCTCATCCCAGGTCTCCAATCGTGGTCCACGTCGACTGCCGCGCGGCGCTCTCCTCGACCGCCGCCAGCACCCGCTGCACGCGCAGGCCGTCGGCGAAGCTCGGCGCCGGGTCGACGCCGTCGCCGATGGCCGTCAGGAAGTCGGCCGCCTCGTGGGTGAACGTGTGCTCGTAGCCGAGGATGTGCCCCGGCGGCCACCACGCGGCCACGTACGGGTGGTCGGGTTCGGTCACCAGCACCCGCCGGAACCCGGCGGACGGCCCGTCGTCGGCGGAGAACACCGACAGCTCGTTCATCGACTCGAAGTCGAACGCCAGGCTGCCGCGGGTGCCGTTGACCTCCAGCCGCATGGCGTTCTTGCGCCCCAGCGCGTACCGGGTCGCCTCGAACGTGCCCAGCGCGCCGCCTTCGAAGCGGGCCAGGAACACGGCCGCGTCGTCCACCGTGACCTCGCCGCGCCCGTCGCCGTCGGGCCGTTCGCGGACGAACGTCTCGGTGGTGGCGCTGACGCCGGTGATCAGGTCGCCGGTGACGTACTGGGCGGCGTCCACGATGTGCGCGCCGAGGTCGCCCAACGAGCCGGAGCCGGCCTTCTCGCGCCGCAGCCGCCACGTCATCGGCGACTCCGGGTCGGACAGCCAGTCCTGCAGGTAGACGGCGCGCACGTGCCGGATCTCGCCGATCCGGCCCTCCTCCACCAGCCTGCGGGCCAGTGCGATGGCGGGCACGCGCCGGTAGTTGAACGCGACCATCGACCGGACGCCCCGCCCGGCGGCCTCGGCCGCGGCGGCGGCCATCGCCTCGGCCTCGGCGACCGTGTTGGCCAGCGGCTTCTCGCACAGCACGTGCTTGCCGGCGGCGAGCGCGGCGAGCGCGATCTCGGCGTGCGTGTCGCCGGGGGTGCAGATGTCGACGAGCTGGACGTCGTCGCGGGCGACGAGCGCGCGCCAGTCGGTCTCGACGGCGGCCCACCCGTACTTGGTCGCCGCGTCCTTGGTGCGCGCCGCGTCACGGCCGCCGAGGACGGCCAGTCGGGGCGTCAGGGGCACGTCGAAGAACCGGTGGACGCTGCGCCAGGCGTGCGAGTGCACCGCACCCATGAACGCGTGGCCCACCATGCCCACACCGATCTCTTCCGTCATCAGCAGCCTTTCGCAGCAGCAGTGTCGATCCGGCGACGGCGTCGATCCCGATCCGGGATCAGGAGTCGAAGCCGACGTCGAGGTACTGGTCGACGTTCTCCTTGGTCACCACGGCGGAGTAGGTGGTGATGGAGGCGGGGATGTCGTGCTCGGCCATGTCGCCGATGCCCTTGGCCTGCCCGAGCAGGCGGGCGAGCGCGATCGCGGAGGACGCCATGGAGGGGCTGTAGAGCACGGTGGCCTTGACCACGCCGCTGTCGGCCTTGATCAGGTCCATCATGTTGCGCGACCCGGCGCCGCCGACCATGACGAACTCGTTGCGGCCGGCGCTGTCGATCGCGGCCATCACGCCGATGCCCTGGTCGTCGTCGTGGTTCCACACGGCGTCGAGCCTGGGGGCGGACTGGAGCAGGTTGGCGGTCTGCTGCTCGCCGCTCTCGGAGGTGAACGACGCCGAGACGCGGGGGCCGACGGAGAACCCGGCGCGGGCGAGGGCGTCGCTGAAGCCCTTGCTGCGCTCCTGGGTCAGGGGCAGGGAGTCGATGCCGGCGATCTCGCCGATGACGGGGTTGCTGATGTTCTTGGCCTTCATCTGGGCGACGATGTACTCGCCCGCGTTGACGCCCATGCGGTAGTTGTCGCCGCCGATCCACAGCCGGTAGGCGAGCGGGGTGTCGAAGACGCGGTCGACGTTGATGACCGGGATGCCCGCGTCCATGGCCTGGCGGCCGACCTCGGTGAGCGCCTTGCCGTCGAACGGCAGCACGACCAGCACGTCGACCTTGTCGTTGATCAGCGTCTCGACCTGGCCGATCTGCTGGTTGACGTCGTTGGTGCCCTCGGTGGCCTTGAACGTGACGTCGGAGAACTGGTCGGCCTGCGCCTTGGCGTTCTTGGTCATGGCGGCCATCCAGCCGTGGTCGGCGGCGGGCGCGGAGAAGCCGATGGTGACCTGCTTGCCCGGCTGGGTGTTCTGGCCGGAGCCGCCGGCGACGGCGTTGGGCGCGTTGTTCGCGGTCTCGTTGGAGGTGCAGCCCGCGAGCAGGGCGGCGGTGCCCACGGCGGTGGTTCCCCAGAGGAAGCGGCGGCGGTCGAGTGAGGGCATGGCTGTCTCCCGGGCGGTGTGTCGGGGTGGGGTCGGGGTCGGTGGGCCGGGCGGGGAGGATCAGGTCGCGTGCGCGCCGCGGCGGCGGGCGGTGGTGCGCTGCAGGAGCACCGCGGCGACGATGATCACGCCCTTGGCGATGTTCTGGATGTCGGTGTCGAGGTTGTTCTGGGTGAAGATGTTGCCCACCACGGTGAAGATGAGGACGCCGATCAGGGTGCCGATCAGCGAGCCGCGGCCGCCGGTGAGCAGGGTGCCGCCGATGACGACGGCGGCGATCGCGTCCAGCTCGTAGAACATGCCGTTGGTGGACGCGCCGGAGGTGGTGCGGGCGACGACCATGAGCGCGGCGATGCCGCAGCACAGGCCGGCGATGCCGTAGACGAGGGCGGTGTGCCGCCGGACGTCGATGCCGGCCAGGCGGGCGGCCTCGGCGTTGCCGCCGACGGCGAACGTGCGGCGGCCGAACGTGGTGCGGTTCAGCACCACCCAGCCGACCGCGAACACCGCGGCCAGCATCCAGATGAGCACCGGGATGCCGAGGATGTCGCCCCGGAAGAAGGTGGTGAACCCGGTCTCGGTGACCACCTGGGTGCGGCGGCCGGAGAGCCGTTCGGCCAGGCCCTTCGCCGACGCGTACATGGCGAGGGTGGCGATGAACGGCACGATCTTGCCGTAGGAGATGAGCAGCCCGTTGACCAGGCCGCAGCCCAGGCCGACCAGCAGCGCGCACACCACCATCACCACGGGCCCGTAGGACTGGGTGGCGACCGTCGTCATCCACACGCCGGACAACGCCACGATCGAGCCGACGGACAGGTCGATGCCGCCGCTGATGATCACGAACGTCATGCCGACGCTGACCACGCCGATCGCGGCGGCCAGCCGCAGCATGGTGGAGATGTTGGCTTCGGTGAGGAAGCTGTCCGGCCGGGTGGCGTAGCCGACGACGCACAGCACCACCAGCACGCCCAGCAGCCCGGTCAGCCTCAGGTCGAGGTTGCGGCGCTGCCTGCCCCGCTCCGCGGGCGGAGCGGCCTTCGGGTCGAGGACCCTCGTCTCGGTCACGGGACCTCCTCGGTCACGGCACTGCCGGCCATCACGATGTCCAACACGGCGGATTCGGTGAGCTCGTCGGCGGGCCGGTCCGCGACCACCTCGCCGTCGCGCAGCACCAGCACGCGGTCGGCGAGGCCCAGGACCTCGGCGACCTCGCTGGAGACCAGCACCACGGCGACGCCGGCGGCGGCCAGCTCGTGCACCACCCGGTACAGCTCGGCGCGGGCCCCGACGTCCACGCCGCGCGTCGGCTCGTCCAGGAGCAGCACCTTGCAGCCCCGGACCAGCCACCGCGCCACGACGGCCTTCTGCTGGTTGCCGCCGGAGAACTCGGCCACCAGCCGCCTCGGGTCGGCGGGCCGCAGGTCGAGCCGTTCGAGGGTGGCCTTGGAGTCCTTCAGCTCGCGGGCGCGGTCGAGGAAACCGGCGCGGCTGTAGGCGGACAGGCTGGACAGGGTCACGTTGTCCGCGACGGTCAGGTCCAGCAGCAGGCCCTGGGCCTTGCGCTCCTCCGGGGCGAGGCCGATGCCCGCCCTGACGGCGGCGACGACGCTGCCCGGCCGCACCGGCTTCCCGTCGACCGCGACGTGCCCGGCGTCGGGTTTGCGCGCGCCGAACACGGTTTCGAGGATCTCGCTGCGGCCCGCGCCGACCAGGCCCGCGATGCCGAGCACCTCGCCCGCGTGCACGTGGAAGCTGACGTCGTGGAACTCGCCCTGCCGGGTGAGGCCGGCGACGGTCAGCACCTCGCGGCTCCTGTCCACGGTGGACACGTCGCGGTGCGGGAAGACGGTCTCGACCTTGCGGCCCGACATGAGGTCGACCAGGTCGGCGGTCGGGGTGTCGGCGGGGAGGTTCGCGGCGACCGTGCGGCCGTCCTTGAGGACGGTGACGCGGCTGCCGATGCGGCGGATCTCCTCCAGGCGGTGGGAGATGTAGAGGACGGCGACGCCGTCGCCGGTCAGCTCGCCGACGATGCGGAACAGGTTGTCCACCTCGTCGGCCGCCAGGGCGGCGGTCGGCTCGTCCATCACGATCAGCCGGGCGTCGTGGGCCAGCGCGCGGGCCATGGACACCAGCTGCTGGCCGGCGGCGGACAGCCGGCCCACCTCGCGGTCGGGGTCGATCTCCGGGTGGCCGAGGCGGGCCATCAGCGTCCGGGTGCGCTCGCGGGCCGCGCGGCGGCGGGTGAAGCCGAACCGGGTGGGCTCGTGGCCGAGGAACACGTTCTCCGCGACCGAGATGTCCGGCACCAGGTCCAGCTCCTGGTACATGGTGGCGACGCCGAGCCGCAGCGCGGCCACCGGCGACGGCAGGGTGGCCTTCGCGCCGCGCCACTCGATCACGCCCTCGTCGGGCTGGTGCGCGCCCGCCAGCACCTTGATCAGGGTGGACTTGCCCGCGCCGTTCTGGCCGAGCAGGCAGTGCACCTCGCCCTCCACGACCTCCAGGTCCACCTGGTCCAGGGCGCGCACGCCCGGGAACGACTTGCCGATGCCGGTCATCCGGAGCAGGGTCATGCCGAGGCCCCTTCGTGTGAACCGCCCGTGCGCGGGGTGTTGTCCTTGACGGGCACGACGGTCGGGTCGTCCAGCACCCGGCGCAACGCGGCCAGCGCCGCGCCGGTCCCGCCGGCGGCGAAACCGAGGGTGGAGGCGGTGATCCGGGTGCGGCCCTGCCGCTGCGGCGCGACCAGCCAGTCCTGCAGCGCGGCGAAGTAGCCGCCGAGCACGACCTTCCGCGGGTTGAGCAGGGTGGTGAGGACCGCGATGCCCGACGCCAGGGCGGCGGCCGTGCGGGCCAGGGCGTCGAGGGTGCGGGCGTCGCCGCGTTCGGCGCGGGCGCGCAGGATCGACATGCGCTCGCCGGGCGCCAGCTCCGGGTTGTGCACCTCGTCGTGGCGGGGCGCGCAGGCGTGCAGGAACGCGTCCAGCCCGACCTGCGTCTCCCAGCAGCCGCGACGGCCGCAGGCGCAGTGCGCGCCGCCGAGCGGGTCGAGCACCAGGTGGCCGACCTCGCCCGCGTGGTTGTCCGCGCCGCGCACCAGCTCGCCGTTGGCGATGACGCCCGCGGCCACGGTGTGGTCGCCGTTGAGGTAGACGAGGTGGTCGACCGGGTCGCGGTCGTGCTCGGCGTAGGCGGCGAGGTTGGCCTCGGTGTCCACGTCGAGGCGGCCGATGGGCAGGCCGGTGCGGGCGGCCAGGCCGTCCACCACGGCGACCTCGCGCCAGCGCAGCCGGTGGGCGGTCGCGGTGCCGGTGGCGCGGTCGGCGCGGCCGGGGATGGCGACGGTGACGCCCGCCCAGTCGGCGTCCGGCACGTCCGTGAGGGCCTTGCGGGTCAGGTCGGCGAGCCGGTCCAGGGCGTGCTCGGGCGCGCTGGTGTCGCAGCTGGTCCGGCGGCGCAGGTGCACCTCGCCGGTGAGGTCGGTGACGGTCGCGCCGAGGTGGCCGGGGTGGACGTCCAGGCCGATGCCGCACACCGCGCCGGGGCGCAGCTGGACCAGCTGGCCCGGTCGGCCCTGGGTGGTCGTGGTGCCGGCGCGCTGGGTGAGGCCGCGGTGCTCCAGGTTCGCCAGGAGCGGCGACACGGTGGCCTTCGACAGGCCCGACCCGGCGGCGAGCTGGGTGCGGGACAGGGGGCCGCGGGCGCGGAGCGTGCGCAGCAGGAGGGCGAGGTTCGCCTCGCGCCTGCCTTCGCCCTGCGCCTGCATCGCCTACTCCGACTTCGTTGAGGGAGCCGATCGAACCAGGTGGTCCAGCTCACGTTCCGGCGTGAGTTGCGGCCGATCCTGGCATTTGGCTGCTCGGCCTGACAAGAACTTGGCCGCACTTTTGTCGGTTCGTTGCAAAAGTTGGCTGCGTTTCGACGGAAGCTCGTGATTGCTTTTGCGAATGCCGGAGGTGGGCGGCGGTGGTGTCATCGGGGGACGGGGTCGGGCGGGGACGGGGTCGGGCGCGGGGTACGCCGGGACGCCCATCGGACGCCCGACGGCCCGGTGTGCCGGGTGGTCGCCGCGTCGGGCGGCTCGGGTCAGCCGGCCGGGGAGAACGCGCGGTCGGTGGCGGACCAGGCCGCGCCCGTCACGCCCGCGAGGTCGCCCAGCTCCGACAGCACGATGGGCAGGTTGCCCGTGGCCAGGGGCAGGGAACGGCGGTAGACGGCGCTGCGCACCTCCGCCAGCAGCGAGTGGCCCAGCCGCGACACGCCGCCGCCGATGACGACCATGCCCGGGTTGAGGAAGCTGACCAGCGACGCGACCACGTGCCCGAGCCTGCGGCCGCCCTCGCGGACCAGGTTGGCGGCGGCGAAGTCGCCCGCGGCGGCGGCCGTGCCGACGTCCTCGGCGGTCAGCACGCCCTTGTCGTGCAGGGCCGTGGCCAGCGCGACCGACCGGCCGCTGCGGGCCAGCGTGGTCGCGTCCCGGGCCAGCGCCGAGCCGCCGAAGTACGCCTCCAGGCAGCCGACCTCACCGCACGCGCACGCCGGGCCGAAGTCGTCCAGCCTGATGTGCCCGATGTCGCCCGCCGTGCCCGCCACGCCCCGGTAGACCCGGCCCCCGAGGACGATGCCGCACCCGATGCCCGTGCCGACCTTGACGAAGATCAGGTCCTCCAGCGACCGGGCCACGCCCGCGTGCCGCTCGCCCAGCGCCATGGCGTTCACGTCGTTGTCGACCGTCACCGGGCAGCCCCACCGGCCGGCCAGCTCGTCGCGCACGGGGTAGCGGTCCCAGCCGGGCATGATCGGCGGCGCGACCGGCATGCCGTCGCGGAAGCTCACCGGGCCCGGCAGGCCGATGCCCGCGCCGATCAGCCGGCCCGGGGCCTTGGCGTAGACGACGTCGGCCAGCTCGGCGACGCGGCTCAACACTTGCGCCGGGCCGCTGCGGACGTCGCACTCCTCGCTGCGGCTCTCCAGCACCTCGCACCGGCCGTCGGTGACCGCGACCGTCACCGACGTCGCGCCCACGTCCACGCCGAGCACGCGCAGGTCGCCGGCCAGGTGCACGAGCGTGGACCGCCGCCCGCCCCGACTGGCCGCCGGTCCCCCGACCTGGACCAGGCCGACGTCCACCAGCCTGCCCAGCTCGGCGGTCAGCTTGGCGCGGGGCAGCTCCAGCCGTTCGCCGAGGGCCACGCGGGACATCGCGCCCTCGTCGCGGAGCAGGCCGAGCAGCTCCGACTGCCGTCCGGAGACCACCCGCGGTTGCTGACCGCTGCCCGTCGCGCTGCTCATGGCACCAATTTACGGCCAGGGCGCGGGCGGCCGCGTGGCGATCCGGCGGCCGGGCGGGACAGGCGTGGGACGGCGGGAGAGGCGACGCAGGACGGTGGGTAGGCCGGGCAGGGCGTTGGGCAGACGGCGGAGGGCGGTCGGAAAGGCGGCGCAGGGCGGTGGGGCGGCGGCGGGGGACGGCGGGGCAGGCCGGGCGGGGTGCGGCGGCCCCGTGGACCGGGGACTCACGGCCACCGGTCCTCCACGTGCGCTCCCCTCCTCGACAAGGCGGTGGTGCCGAAGGGGTCCGACATTCCCCGTGCCGGCGAGACGCCCGCTAGTGGATCCGCGCCGACGTGTAGACGAGGGCGAAACCGCTGTCCGCCACCACACCGGACGGGCCGAAGCACCCGACCCAGATCGTCGCGTCGTCCGGGAAGCTGTAGTCGTTGAACTGCATGACGCTGCAGTGGTGCCCGGCGCTGGTCGCGGTGACCTGCATGGTGCTCGGGATGTAGCCGTTGGTGAAGTGCGCCCGGTACCGGCCGGTCGACAGCCGCTCGACCGTCATCGGCGCGTCGCCCGACGCCCACCGCGCGGTGACGACGCCCGAGCCGGTCACGACGACGTGGTCGCCGACCGGTTTGCGCGGGTCGTCCAGCAGGTTCTGGCCGACGCCGAACGTCGCCGCGAACGCGCTGTCGGCGGGCGAGCCGTCCGGGGTCGTGCACGCCAGGTCGGCGAGCTGCCCGCGCCGGCCCACCACCGCGCAGTGCCGCGGCGCGTCGCCGACCGCGGTCACCTCCACCACGCCCCCCGCCGATCCGGGGAAGTCCGCGGTGTAGCGGCCGACACCGGTCCGGGTGACCGTGCCCGCGTTCACGCCGTGTTCCCGATCGGGCGTGAACGTCGCCGCGGTGGGCCGGTCGTCGTGCACGAACCCGCGCGTGGCCGAGGCGGAACCGGCCACGTACCGCAGGAAGAACGGCACGTCGTCCGGGTTCCCGTCGCGGTCGAAGCACACCACGTCGACCACCTCGTCCACGCCGTCGGGGAACCACCCCGCCGGCTGGCACGACACACCGGGCCGGTAGCCGACCGCGCCGCCCCACGCGGCGTAGTCCTGGGCGGTCACCTTCACGCTGCCGCCCGGCGCGCCGACCGCGGGCAGCCGCACCCGCTGCCGGCCCACGGCGACGTGCGTGGCGGTCGCGTGGCCGGCGGCGGGCGTGGTCATCGCCCACGGGCCGTAGGTCCAGTTCGCCTGGCCGTTGTCGGGCACCGGCCCGGACAGCGGCTGGGTGGTCCCGATCGGCAGTTCGACGGACCACACCCGGGCGAACCCCCACGTGGCCGGGATCGGCGGCGGCGGGGTGGTCGCGGACGTCCGTCCCCCGGTGCGCCCGTTGTCCACCGCGCCCGACGTGCGCTCCCCCACCACACCACCCGGCGCGGTGGTCGTCGGCACGCCGGTCCGGCTCACCCCGGCGGTATCCGCGCCGGTCGGGTCCGCGCCGGTGGGATCGGCGCCGGTCGGCCGCGGGTCCGCGGTGCCGCCGGGCGTCACGGACGGCGCGCCGGTCACCGTGACGTCGGGCGGCGGCATGGCCGTGGCCGGGTCGCCGACGCCCGACGCGGACAGGGTGGCCAGCACGAGACCCGCCACGGCGGTGATCGACGCGACCCCGCGCACCAGCGCCGGGTGCTCCTGCGCCAGCCGGACGAGCTGGACGCCTCCCGGCACGCTCGTCACCGCGTGCGCGCACGCGTCGCGCACGGCCCGCGCGCCCGCCAGGACGGAGTCCACTGTGGACAGTGGTCGCCGGGACGCCAGGCCCCGGACCTCCCCGTCCAGCTCGCGCAGGCGGGAGGCGAGGCGACCGTCGCCCTCGTCGCGCTCCAGGCTCAGCGCCCCGGCCACCAGCTCGGCGGCCTGCCGGGTGTGGCCGTCGTTGAGCCGGCACACGGCCAGCGCGTAGCGGAACGACAGCTCGTCGCGCACCGACCCCGCGGTGACCGCGGCCCGCACCCCGAGCCCGAGCACGGTCGCCAACGCGCCCCAGTGCCGCGTCCAGGCCAGCGCCGAGGACGCCGCGCGGGCCAGGTCCAGCGCGGTCTCGGGCAACCCCGCCGCCATCGCCCGCCGCAGCGCCCGCTCGACGACCTCCAGCTCGGCGGCCACGGCATCGGGCCGCGCACCCGCGACCCACTCCCCGACGCGCTCCACCACCGCGGCCAGCTCGGCGTCCGCGACCGCCGGCGCGTGCTCCGCCACCAGCGCGTTCACCCGGTAGCGGCCGTCCTCGCGGTGCGCCAGCCGCTTGCGCGCCAGCCGGCCCCCGCCCTCGGCGTCGGGCACGCCGCAGACGGCGGCGAGCAGCCCCGCGCCCCACCCCACGTCCCCCAGCGCGACGAGCGGGCGCAACGCGGCCCCGGCCTGCCCGGTCAGCGAGCCGAGGACCACGGGCACGGCCTGCGCGAGCGCCCCGGGGCCCGTCGCCCCCTGCGGCAGCACACCGAGGCGGTGGGCGAGGTCCCGGACCACGGCGCGTTCCACGACGTCGAGCGGGTTGCCGTCGCACGCCCGCCAGTCGTCGGCCACCGCGTCGGGGTCGACCCGGTCGCCCAACTCGTCGCGCACCATCGCGACCGCGTCGTCGAGCGGCAGCCCGCCGAGCGGCCGCTGCGCGCCCAGCGGCCACAGGTCCTCCCGCCGCGACGACAGCACGAACACGCTGCGCGGCATCGCCGACAGCACCAGCCGCGCCTCCTCGGGCGGCAGGTCGACGCCGTCGAGCACGACCAGGGCGCGCACCGCGCCGAGCACGTCCCGCGCCAGGCCCTCGGGCAGCACGGTGCCCGCGTCGACCTCGTGGCAGCGGTGCGCGATCTCCCGGAGGACGTCGGCGGCGGACCCCGGGTCGCGGTCGAGCCACACCACCCCCACGCCGTCGCCGAGGGCCCGGCCGGACAGCGCGCCCGTGTTCGCCGCGTGCTGGAGCAGCAGGGTCTTGCCCGCGCCGCGCGGGCCCGTCAGCACGACGTGCCGGCCGGCGGCGACGGTGTCGCGGAGGAACGCCAGGTCGTCCGCGCGTCCCCGCATCGGCGCGCGCGGGACCCGCTGGACGGTCGACGGCAGCGGCCGCGGCACGAGGTCGCCGGGCCGCGACGGCGGGGGCGGTTCCGCGAGCCTCCGGTCGACCACCTCGTGGACGTGCAGGTCCCGCCCGGCCTGGTAGACCCGCGCGGCTCCGACCGCCACGGCCCGCTGGCCGAGCACCCCTCGCCCACCCCGGGGCCGACGCCGAGTACCCACCGCGGCCCATGGTCCTCCGCGTCCGCGCGGCCACGGCCGCAAAGCTGCGGCCCGACACCGGGCCGATACCGGACCGCCGTGCTCCCGCCGCCCGCCCCGCCCCGCCGAACGCCCCGGGCCACCCGCCCCGACCCCGCCGGACACACCGCGCCGCCCGCCGTCGACGGCCCCAATTCCACCGAACAGCCCCGGCCACCCGCCGTCGAGGGCCCGTCCCGGCCGACCTGCTCGCCGAAACCCCCCGCCCCGAGCCCGCCGACCTGGTCGCCGGACACCCCCGCGTCCGGGCTCCTCGCCGGACACGGTCAGCGTGGCGTGGTCGGGCACCACGGCGCGCGCCGCAGGTCCACGTCGTGCCGGTTGGGGTAGTCGCCGCACGAGGCCAGCACCTCGGGCGGCCGGCCGTCGGACACCCGCAGCACGGCCAGGAACTTGTCGATCGGCACCTGCCCGCCCCCGAAGTCGATCACGCCGCTCTCCCCCGACAGCGCCCGCGCGCCGCCGACGTCGCTCATCTCCTTCCAGACGTGGCCGGGCGAGACGGGGATGCGGCCCAGCTGGATCATGGCGTGCACGTAGAGGTAGAGGGCGTCGTAGGTGAGGGCGGCGTGGCCGTCCAGCGACGGGTTCGCGTCGCCCGAGCACTGCTCCGGCACCAGCTCCCGCAGCGTCTGGTGCATCTCCGTGGCCGCCCCGCAGCCCGGCGCGCCGACCGCGAACGACACGTACTCGAACGGGATCTCGGGGTGCTCGCCGCGCAACGCGTCGTTGGCGGCGTAGCGGGCGATGTCGTCGCCGGCCAGCAGCGCGGGCGGGTCGGTGCGGCACCCGGCGCTCACCCCGTCCAGGAGCTTGCCGAAGTCCGCGGGCCGGCCCGCGAAGAACACCACCTCGTCGTCGGCCACGTCGCACAGGTCCCGGCCGAGCTGCCGGGCGTCGGAGCCCTGCCCGTCCGACACCGGCCGGTACGGCGACTCCCGCACGGCCAGGCCCAGCTCGGCGAACCGCGCCCCCACGTCCAGGCGCAGGTTCGCCGCGTAGGAGTCCGCCTCGTCGCTGGAGTGCACGACCACCACGCCCCGCTTGTCCGGGTGGGCCGCCCGCACGTACCGCGCCGCGACCTGCGCCTGCCGGTCGTTGGTGGGCGAGATCTGGAAGTACATCCGCGACGCGGTGGGCATCGCGTCGTCCGACAGGGTCGCGGCGACCACCGGCAGGCCCACCGCGCCCAGCTCGGTGATCGTGTTCCTGGTCGGCGTGCTGCTCAAGGCCATGCCGAGCACGCCGACGATGCTCTTGTCCCGCTCCAGCATGCCCTTGAGCCGGTCGGCGACCACGTCGCCGTGCTGCATGGCCGAGCCCGCGTTGCCCAGCAGCACCCGGATCAGCGGCTCGTCGGGCCCGGTGCGGTCGAGCAGGCGGGCCTGCCGGGCGGCGACGCCGACCAGCCTCGCGGTGTTGCTGTTCAACGCGTCGCGGGTCGCGCCCATCGCCGACACGTACACCACGGACGCGTAGGGCCGGTCCGGGTCGCGCTCGTGCGCCTCCACCACCCGCTCGTTCTGGCGGACGATCAGGTCCTGCACGGCGGTGAACCGGTCGAGGTCCTCGCGGTCGGCCTCGCCGAACAGCGGCAGGCGGCCCGTGGTGACGCCCACGCAGTCGTCGCCGACGCGCAGCAGGGTGTGCGCGTCCGGGTTGTCGCGGCCCAGGCCGCAGTGCTCGTGCCGCCACCGGGCGTCCTCGGCGGCCAGCTCCCGCACGTGCCGGTAGCCGAGGGTCGCCGACGACGCCAGCACCAGCAGCGCCACGACCAGCAGCACCGACGTGCGGGACCACACCGGCGGCCGGCGCACCGACAGGGTCGCCGTCGGCGTCGCCTCGTCCCGCGCCACCGCCACGTCCGGCGCCAGCAGCGGCAGGAACCAGGCGGTGGGGCGGCGGGCGCGGGTGTCGGTGGCGAGCTTGCGCGCCCACGTCTCGTAGGCGTGGGTCGCCTGGCCGACCGGCGCGGGCCGGCGCTCGGCGGTGGTCTCCGCGTCCGGCGGCACCTTGGCGCTGCCGCTGATGAACACCAGCGGGTCGAACGCGCCGGTGTCGTTGCGGACGTCGTTGATGATCTTCAGCAGGGCGTAGCCGCCGTTGTCGCGCCGGATGCCGTCCAGCAGCACCACCGGGTAGACCGTGCGGCGGGCCGACCGGATCCGCCACCACGACCGCCGGTAGGCGGCCCGCACGTCCTCCAGGAACGCGTTGACCAGCAGCTTGGCCAGCTGGCCGGTGTCCTCGCGCGGCCCGGCCCCGCGGCCGGGCACCAGCGCGGAGGTCAGCCGCTCGGCGAAGCCGAGGAACGTGCCGGGGTCGTGCGGCGCGAGGTAGGGCTGGCGCAGCAGCCACCGGTACTCGCTGCCCGGCACGACCCCGCGCAGCTTCGCCCGGAACAGGAAGGACGGCACGAGCCGCACCACCAGCCGCACCCACCACGGCGCGGTGTCGGCGGCGGTGTCGAGCACGTCCTTGAGGTCGTCGCCGCTGCGGCGGCTCAGGTCCCGCTCCCGCAGCCGGGTCAGCAGGGTGGCCGCCGACTCCGGGCTCGCACCGTCCACGCGCTGGTTCATCAGCCAGTAGACCAGCTCGAAGCGGCGGAACTCGTGCCGGCCGTAGCGGGCGTTGGCGCCGTGCGCCAGGCCGCGCGCGACGTGCACCAGCACCGAGCCGACCGCCTCCAAGGTGGCGGTCTCGGCCGTGCCCGCGTCCGGCTCCGGGTCGGGGAAGCGGTGGTAGGCGTGCGGCACGCGGCCGGGGTACGCGCCGCGCAGGTGCGACGCCAGCGCGGGCAGCAGCCCGTCGGCCCGCTCGCCCCGGACCAGGGCGACCAGCGGCATGCCGCGGTCGGCGCCGGCGCGCCCGCCCGCCCGGCGGCCGGGCAGCTCGCCGAACCGCGGTCGCTCGGTGAGCTCCTGCAGGAGCTTCACCAGCTCGTCCACGACGTCGACCGACGATAATCGGTCCGTCGCACCGTCTTCCGCCACCGGACTCCCCCCACGCGGACCGGGCTCGTCGCACGCCGCTCCGGCGGGACGCAGGACTTCCGACTGTAGCGGCGCGGACGATCCGGTTCGGGCCGTTCCGCGTCGTCGCCGTCCGGACGGACCGGTCACGACCAGTCCGTACACCCGTTAGATACCGCCCTGACGCTCCGCCGCGACCCGGTACAACAGAGAGTAGTTACAAGACGCAGGAAACGTGACGCACGTCACCCATTATTGCCGTTTCCTTGCCTCTTTGAAACACGAACGGTTACGTTCCCTGCCGCAGATCACGGTTCCATCACCGACAGGACACGGGCCCGACTCCCCCGACGCGGCCCACGTCCACCTGGATCCCCCGCCAGGCCCGGTGACGGAGTTCCCCGACCGCAGGAGGCTGCACCCTTGGCACGGCACGTCCGTCACAAGAACAAACCCGGGCAGACCACCTTCCGGGTCCCGCCCCCGCCGCCCGGCTACAAGGGCGCGCACCGGGCGGAGGCCGAGAAGGTGCTCCCCCGGCGCATCGCCGGGGTGGCGGTGGCCGTCGGCATCGTGTCCGGCTCCGGCGCGGCCGCCTACGCGATGAACGGGCCGTTCAGCCCGATGGCGGGCGGCGCGGACCTCGGCGGCGTCCCGGACGACACGGTCCGCACCGGCAAGGTGGACACCCGGCACGCGGTGGACCTCGGGTCCGAGACCGCCCGGATCATCCGCCAGGAGCAGCTCGCCGCGCTGCACCTGTTCAACCAGGCCAGCGGCGTGGCGCAGGACGGGTACGCGGCCCGCAAGGCGGCCGAGGAGCAGGCGGCGCGCGAGGCCCGCGAGGCCGCCGAGGCGCGCAAGCCGCCGAAGCAGCGCCAGATCGAGGGCTGGATCCGCGAGGCCATCGCGGTGCTCGCCGCCAACGGCACCCCGATCACCGAGGACAGCCTCGACGAGATCTACACGATCATCATCAAGGAGTCCAACGGCAACCCCAACGCCGTCAACACCTGGGACTCCAACGCCGCCCGCGGCACACCCTCCAAGGGCCTGATGCAGTGCATCGACCCCACGTTCCAGGCGTACAAGCTGCCGGGCTACGACGACATCTACGCCCCGGTCGACAACATCATCGCGGGCGTCCGCTACACCTACGCGCGCTACGGCGGCTTCGGCAACCACCCGGGCCTGGTCGGGATCAGCGCCGGCACCGGGTACGTCGGCTACTGAACCGGTGGTCCCGTCGCCGGGACCACCGGTTGCCCCGGCCGCCGTCAGCCCAGGCGGAAGTCCGCCACCCGGATCGGCGACGGCGTCGTGCCGCTGGAGCGCTGCTGGTACTGGAACGACAGGACCCCGTCCGCGGCCACCCGGGACGTGTCCACGTTGACCTCGCCGAACGCGTTCATCGACGGCTGGTCGAACACCAGCGCCCAGTCCGTCCACCCGCTCGCCCGGCTCGCCGACACGATCCGGCCGCGCGGCATCACCAGGTAGGCGTTGTCGTCCCGGTCGAACACGAGCTTGGTGCGCTGCGTGCTGCCCGGCGGCACCGGCACCTCCCGCTTGGTCCACGTGCCGTCGGCGTCGCGCACGACGTGGAACGTGCGGCCGTACTGGGCGCGCTGCTGCGCGTAGTTCGACACGCACTGGGTGAACCGGCCCGGCACGTAGCTGATCACCACGTGCGGCGTGCCGGCGGAGTCCGCGTTCTGGCCCTCCTGGTTCATCAGCCCGTGGTTCGGGTCGAGCGGGTCGACGACCAGGCCCGGCGAGGTCACGGAGACCCGCGTGCCGCCCGTGGTCCCGACGACCGCGCCCGCCCCGTTGCGCCACGTGCGGCCCCGGTCGTCGCTGTAGACGTAGCCGGTGTCGTGGTTGGTCAGGCCCCCGGGGTGGCACAGCACGCCCGTGTTGCCCTCGCGCCACGTGAACGCGGCGTGCAGCCGTCCGCGCCGGTCGTAGGTGAGGCCGTGCAGGTACATGTTGCGGGTGGTGGAGACGACGCCGTTCGGCCCGGTGTAGTCGCCGGTCGCCGACGACCACGCGCCCAGCCTCCGCCACGTGCCGCCGGTGTACTCGGCCAGCTCGTTCACGCCGTTGCCCGAACCGCCGGTGCGGTAGCTGAACTGCAACGCGCCCTCGGGCGTGACCACGAACTGCGGGTAGGTCATGTTGCCCAGCTCGACGCCGCCCAGGGTCCGCTGGACCGCGCCGAACACCGACGCCGACCACCGGAAGGAACCCGGCTGCGACGCCAGGCCCGCGACGGACTTCGCGTAGTACAGCCGCGAGTTGTGCGTGTCCATGGCGACGTGCAGGGCGCCGTCCTGGGGCGAGATGCCCAGCGAGATCACGTTGTGCGAGTCGTTCGTGCCGAGCTGGTGCGGCAGCACGGCCTTCTCCCACGCCCCGCCCAGCGGGCGGCGCGCCACCACGGCGTTGCGGGTGGAGGTGTACCAGGCGGCATACTGGTGACCGTTGTAGGTGATCAGCGCGTCCTGGAACGCGTTGTTGTTCACCAGGCCGTCGTAGGACACGAAGTACAGCGCCGACTGGTCGAGCAGCGTGTCGGACAGCAGGGTGACGCGCGGCGCGGCGTGCGCGACACCGGGCTGCACGAGCGTCGCGGCCAGCACGGCCGCCGCCAGGGCCGCCGCCCTCACCGGACCACCCCGTCCACCTGGACCGTCTGCACCGCGCCGGCCGCGAACGGCACCCGCAGGAGCCTGCCCGACACCCGCTGGTCCTGGCGGCGCGCGTACCGGTCCCCCGGTCCGGAGGTGAGCGTGGACCACCGGGTCACCGCGCCGTCCGGCGCCTGGCCGAACCGGGACAGGTCGAACGTCAGCGTCTGCGCCGCCCCGGTGTTGGCCGCCACGATCACCAGGCGGCGCGCGGCCGCGTCGTGGGCGGCGACGGCGTAGTCCACGCCGGTGCCGAGGATCCGCATGCCGGGGCGGATGTGCCGGGTGAACTGGGCCAGCACGTACAGCTTCGTCTCCACCGCGCCCGCCTGGCCGGTGCCGCCGTCGTAGCGGATCGCGCCCCAGCCGGAGGTCGGGTCCATCACCTGCCAGTAGCACCAGGCGGTCGGCTTGAGCCAGCGGAAGTCCATCAGCAGGCACCGGGCCGTCTGCATGCCGGAGCCGTCGCCGTCGCCGTGCTCGGAGTTCCACAGCACCTTGCCCGCCGCGCGGACGTCGTCGGCCAGCAGGTCGCGCCGGCCGCCCAGCCCTTGGTAGCCGTGCACGTTGACCTGCCGCACCAACCCCTTGGTGGTGGCGTCGAAGCTGTTCCAGGTGGTGCGGGCGAGGTCGTAGCTCGTCTCGTCGGACGCGGCGACCCACGTCCCGGTCAGGCCCTGGCGGTCCAGCTCGGCGCGCAGGTGCGCCAGGACGCTGCGCTGGGTGGTGGCGTCGATGTGGCACCCCTCCTGCGTGCCGTTGGCGTGCCAGTACGCCGAGGACGGCTCGTTGAACGGGTCGACGGTGCGGAAGGTGACGCCCCACTGGTCGCGGGCGCGGCGCGCGGTGGCGGCCAGGTGCAGGGCGTGCTGCCGGTGGTTCCACGGCTGGAGGTTGGTGTCGGCCGCGTCCGCCGCGCCGGACGGGTTGTGGTTCAGGCACATCCACCACATCGGCGAGTTGGCGAACAGCTCGCTCATCGCGCCCCGCTGCGTGGCCTTGACCAGCATCGCGCGCTGCTTGGCGTCGGCGTTCCAGTTCCAGGCCGACGAGGTCGGGTCCTCGTTGGTCCAGTCCTGCCAGAACCCCTCGACCTGCTTGAAGCGGGGGATGTTCGGCGAGGCGACCATCCGTTCGCCGTTCACCGCGTTCCAGCTCGACGCGCCCAGGTTGTAGCGGGCGATGGTCAGCCCGAGGCCGGGCAGCGCCGTGCCGTTGTAGGTCACGGTCTTGGTGGTGAAGAACAGGTCGGCGAGGTCGTCGCGGTCGCCGAACACGGTGGCCCACCACGCCAGGGAGGTGCCCCAGCCCTCCCACGTGCCGTTGTCGGCGGTGGGGTCGACGCCGATGGTGGCGTCCGCCGCGGCCACGCCGGCGCCGAGCGCGCTGCCCGCGACCGCGGCGCCGGCCGCGGTGAGCAGCTTCCTGCGGGTGAGCCTGCCCGATGGGTCCATGGGGTGCCTCCTCGTCGGAAGGGGGATCGGGGACGGGACCGTCGTGCCGGGCGACGTGTGCGCTTCGGCGGCGACGGTGGGTGGCGGCGGTGGTCGGCGACGGCTGGGCGGCTGGTTCTGCGGTGGCGGGCGGGCGGTGGCGGGCGGGCGGTGCGGCGAGGGTTTGCGGGTGGCGTGTTGGGTGATGTTGGGGCGGTGGTCCGGTCGGTTCGGGTCGGGAGTGCCGTCCCCCTGGTGGAGTCCTGTGGATCCACTCCAGTCCGTGGCATAGTCCAAGGTCAACGAACCGAACAGGAACGATCAAAGTCGATCGGAACCGACAATGCGACTCGCGGCTCAGCGGCGTGAACTGATCCTCGCGGCGGTGCGGGCCGAGGGCGTGGTCCGGCTCGCCGACCTGGTGGAGCGGTTGGGCGTGACGGCGGTGACCGTCCGCCGGGACGTGACCGCGCTGGCCGACCGCGGCCTGGTGGCGCGCGTGCACGGCGGCGTCACGCTGCCCCACCGCGGCGACCCGGCCCCGCGCGCGCCGCACGTCCTGGTGGGCATGGTGACGCCGTCCGAGGACTACTACTGGCCGGCCGTGATCCAGGGCGCGCAGACCGCCGTGACGGCCGCGGGCGGGAGGCTGGCGTTGCGCACCTCCTGCTACGACCCGGCCGAGGACCGGCGGCAGGTGGCGAAGCTGCTGGAACGGGGCGTGCGCACGCTGCTCGTCGCGCCGAGCACCGCCGGGCCGGCCGGGCTGGACCTGCTGCGCTGGCTGGCCGGGCTGAGGGTGCCGGTGGTGCTGGTGGAACGGGTGCCGCCGCCGGAGCTGCCGCTGATCGGGCTGGACGCCGCGGTGACCGACCACGCGTCGGGCGCGGGCCTCGCGGTGCGGCACCTCGCGGCGCTGGGGCACCGGCGCGTCGGGCTGGTGCTGTCGCGGCCGAGCCCGCACCGGGCGGCGATCCGGGCCGGGTGGACGGCGGCGGTGTCGGCGCTCGGCCTCCCGGCGGACGGCGCGCCCGCGGTGGAGGTGCCGTCGTACGGGTCGCCGGGGTGGGCACGGGCCTGCGACGACGTGCTGGACCGGTGCGCGCGGGCCGGGGTGCGGGCGCTGCTGGTGCACGCCGACCGCGAGGCCATCGGGCTGCTGCACCGGGCCCGCGACCGGGGCTGGGACGTGCCGGGCGACCTGGCGGTGGTGTCCTACGACGACGAGGTGGCCGCCGCCTCCGACCCGCCGCTGACCGCCGTGCGGCCGCAGAAGCACCGGGGGGGGGGGGCGGGGGCCGAGCCGCGGGCACCTAGTTGTTCGCCGCGCGCTTGCGCAGCACGATCAGCACGGCCGCGCCGCCGCCGAGCAGCACCAGGCCGATCACCAGCGGGATCGCGATGCTCGCGCCCGTGCTGGCCAGCGCCTCGGTGTCACCGGCGGGCACGACGGCGGCCTCGGTGGTCGTGGTGACCGCCGGGGCGGACTCCGTCGTCGTCTCGACCGTCGTGGTGGTCGCCTCCACGGTCGTGGTCGTCGCCTCGACGGTGGTCGTCGTCGTGGTCGTGGTGGTGGTCGTCGTGGTCGGCGGGATGTTCTCCACGCACGCCTCGGTTCCGCGGTCGAACGTCCGCGTGTACTTCAGGCTGCCGGTCGGGTCGTCCCACGCCTTGACCTCGACCTTGTACTTGTGCGCCACCGTGGCGGGCTCGGCGGTGAAGGTCTCGGTGAAGTCCTTCCCGAACTCGAAGGTCTTCGGCTCCTGGTCGTCGACCGTCACGACGACCGTGTTCTTCTTGCCCTGCTCGACCCGGTAGTCCTTGAGGTTGACGGTGAGCGTGCTGACCTTGTCGACGCAGGCCGCCTCGACCCTCGGGGTGTGGGCGGAGGCGGGGACGGCGGCGAAGACGGTCGCGGCGACGGCGGCGGTGACTGCGCCGACCAGGGCGCCGACTCTGGCGAACTGCATGTGAGGGCTCCTGAGGGAAGGGCAAAGGAACCGCGTCACCATATCGGGGACTATGTAACAACTCGATCCGGGGTTAGGTAACTACTTCCCGTAGTTTCGAGACCTGGCGGACACCCCATGAGGTGGAATCGGCTGATCCGTTCGGACGGTCCCGGACGGACTGATCGGTTTCCTCCACTTCGGGCTGTTCCGCCGCTCGGACCGGGGTGGCGCGGCGGTCCCGGACCACCGCGCCACCCGTCGCCGTCAGCCCCTCGCGTACACGCCGGCCGCGGGCACCGGAGCGCTGTAACCGCCCGCGAACAGCTGGTTCACCCGGTTCGCCTCCTGGGCGTTGGGGTAGGGGTTGCGGCAGGACGTGCCCGCGCTGCCGCCCGACATCAGGTACGAGCAGATGCCGTTGTACGTGTCCGGCAGGCCGAGGCCGTGGCCGATCTCGTGGGTCACGATCCGCAGCGCCGAGTTGCCCGCCGCCACGTCCCGCGAGTCGATGTAGATGGTGGCGCACCCGAGCCCGCAGGGGTAGGCCCGGGAACCGCCGCCGGTGGTCGCGTAGATCCGGATCGTGGCGCTGCCGCCGCGCACCATCCGCACGTTCGGCGCGCTGGAGTTCCAGATCTGCGCGGCCTGGTCGGCCTCCGCCGAGTAGCCGGACGCGCTGTAGTAGACGGTCCTGGCCAGGGCCGACGGCGGGGCCGCCGACGCCGACGCCGGGCCGACCAGGGCGGTGCCCACCAGCGCGATGGTCGTGAACAGCGCCCCGGACAGCAGGCGCAGCACTCTCTTCGTCACACGATCTCCTTCGGTGCAGGGTGAGGAGGTGTTCGTGTGTCACGACATTAAGAGCGGGTGAACGCCCCGGGTCATACGGTTTGGCCATAGCCCCCGTCGATGTCCCACCGGACGGCGTCGGCCATCAGGCCGATCATCCCGGAGACCAGGCGGAGCTGGTCGACGTCGCGGATGTCGGCCTCCACCAGCCGGGGCGAGCACACCACGACCGCCACCGCCTGCGCCCGCGACAACGCCACGTTCAACCGGTTGCGGGACAACAGGAAGTCCAGCCCGCGCGGCAGGTCCACCGCGGCCGAGGACGTCATCGTGGTGATCACCACGGGGGCCTCCTGGCCCTGGAACCGGTCCACGGTGCCGACCCGGACGTGCTCGTAGCCGTGCTTCTCCAGCTCCCGCCGCACCAACCGCACCTGGAGGTTGTACGGGGCCACCACCAGGATGTCCGAGTCGTCCAACGCGCGCGCGTCCGGACCGTCCGTCCACATGCGACCCATCAGCGAGCGCACCACGCCCACCACGGCCGCGGCCTCCTCGATCGAGGAGGTGGTGTTGTGCGAGTGCGGTACGGAGTGGACGTACACACCGGACGGCACGCCGTCGATGGCGCGCGCGGCGGCGCTGGGGTGGGCGTGCAGCAGGCCGGCGTACGACAGGTTCGACACCGGCGCGCACACCGCCGGGTGCATGCGCCGCGTCTGGTCGAGGAAGTAGCCCAGCTCCGGCGGGATGACGTCGGCGTCGCCGATCAGGTGCCCCAGCGCCGACGCCTCCGCGCCGGCCGGGTGCGTGCCCTGCACGACCTGCGGCAGCTGCTGCGGGTCGCCGAGCAGCACCAGGTTGCGCGCGCACGTGGACACGGCGAGCGCGTCGGCCAGCGCGAACTGCCCGGCCTCGTCCACGATCAGCACGTCGAACGGCCGTTCCCGCAGCGCGGCGTTGGCGAACGTCCACGCCGTGCCGCCCACCAGGTGCCCGCCGCCCTGGTCGTCGCGCCACCGCACCAGCGCCGGGTTGTCGCGCGGCTGCTCCCACGCGCAGTCCTTGACGGGCGCGCCCTTCGCCCGCTTGGCCGTCGGGATCGGCACGCCCAGCTCGCGGCCCGCCGCCAACGCCGCGCTCAGCACGTTCTCCACCGCCTTGTGGCTGGTGGAGGTCACGCCGACGCTCCGTCCGCCGCGGATCAGGTGCGCGATCAGCCGTCCCGCCAGGTAGGTCTTGCCCGCGCCCGGCGGGCCCTGCACGGCCAGCGTGGAGCCGTCCAGGGCGTCCACCGCCGCGATGACGTCCGCGATCAGGTCGTCACCGCGCGGCAGCGCGCCCGTCCTCAGCCGGGGCGGCGTGCGGCGGACGAGGTCGACGCCGGGATGGGGCGGCAGCTCCGGCAGCCCGTCCACGACGGCGCGGGCCAGGTCGTACACCGCCTCGTCCTTCGGCGTGGGGCGGACCGGGCTGCACGGCAGCACCGCGAGGGGCCGGTCGTGGTGCACGTCGTCGGGCGCGACGCTCTCCAGCACCACCAGGTCCTCGGCCGACTCGGCGAGCACGACCGCGTCCCGGGTGACGTTCGCGGGCGTGCCGGGGTAGAGCAGCCGGACCTGGTCGCCCTTGGCGAACGGGTGCGGCCGGTCCGGGTCGCACCACACGCGCACCTCGCGCTTGGCCTTGCGCACCCGCCCGGACGGCATCTCCCAGTCCTGCGCCCGCACCGACACCGGCACCGCGCACGCGCTGTCGGACTCCAGCTCGCTCAGCGGCGCGGCCACCTGCCGGAAGAAGTCCCACCACGCCGGGTTCGTCTCGCGCCGGTGGTAGCCGACGGCGGCGGCGAGCAGCGCGCGTGCCCGTTCGTCGTCGGTCGCCTCCGCCGGGTTGTCCGGCAGCCCCTCCAGCAGCGGGTCCACCACGGCGGCGAGGCGTTCGGCGCGTTCGGCCCGGCGTTGGGCGGCCAGCTCGTCCTCGATCTCCTCGGTGAACGACGGCTCCGGCACGTGCGGCTCGATGCCCGCCTCCGCGCGGACCTCCAGCAGGAACCGGTAGAGCCGCAGCGTGGAGACGCAGTCGTAGGCGTTGTAGTCGGCGATGCCGGAGAGCACGTCCTCGGCGCGCGGCGGGTCCGCGTCGCGCAGCGCCAGGAACTCCTCGTACGCCTCGATGCTGGAGACGGCGGTCGTCACCTCGCCCGCGCGTGCCCCGGGCATGTAGAGCGGTTCGAGGTACTTGATCGAGTACGACCGCTGGGACACGCGCAGCGCCTTGCGCACGACGGAGTACAGGTCGACCAGCGCGCCGGAGCGCAGCAGGTGGTCCACCGCGTCCTCCCGGGTGCCGTGCAGGGCGGCGAGCTTCTTGAGGGCGTTCACCTCGTACGGCGCGTAGTGGTAGACGTGCGCGTCCGGGTGCTGTTCGAGCGTCCCGGTGGCGAAGTCGACGAACCGCTCGAACGCCGCCTTCTCCTGCGGCCGGGTGTGCGCCCAGAAGGGCGTGAACCGCTCCTCGGCGTCCACCACGCCGAAGAGGTACTCCAGGCCCTCGCCGTTGAGCGCGAACGGGTCGCCCTCCATGTCGAAGAACAGGTCGCCGGGGCTCGGCACGGGCAGGCCGGCCAGGGCCTCGGGGGCGACGACCTCGTAGGCGACCTTGCCGACCGGGTCGTCCTCGGTGCGGGAGTCGTCCTGGATGACCTGGAGCGCGGCCTGGGCGCGCAGGCCGGTGAACGTGGCGGCGGACATCGTGGCGGGGCGGTCGGCGCGGGTGGCGTTGGCGAGGGCGTCGATCGTGCCGAGGCCGGCGGCGGCGAGCTTGCGGCGCTGGTCGGCGCGGATGCCGGCGACGAGCGACAGGTCGCGGTCGCGTTCCCGGCCGCCGGCGCAGTGCCGGCCGAACCGGCAGGTGGCGCAGGCCGGGCGTTCGTCGGCCCAGAGGCGTTCGGGCAGGGACGGCGGCGCGGCGAGGCGGGTCCTCAGCCGGGCCTGGAGGTCGCGGACCAGGGGGAGGAAGTCGGCGACCCGGAACGACTTGGTGGTGCCGTCGCCGAGGAGCAGGTGCATGGCGGGGCCGGCGTGCGGGCCCAGGGCGGCCGCGTAGGCGGTGAGCTGGACGACGGCGGCCGGGGTGGCGTGCCGGGCGAGCTTGGCGTCGTGCGGCTCGTAGCCGCGGTCGGTGGCGACCAGGAAGTCGGCGCGGCCGTGGAAGCCGTCGGCGTAGAAGACGGCCTGGTAGATCACCGGCGCGCGGGCCGCGAGGGCGTCGGCCGTCAGGGCGGCGGCGTGCGTGAGGGCTTCGTGGGTCGGCGCGGGCTGCGGGATCTCGACCACGTCGTGCTCGGCCCGGAACCGGGCCAGGACCGCCTGCTCGTGCGCGAGGCCGTGCCGGGTGGCGAGCGTGGTGGGCCGGTCGTCCGGCAGGGGCGCGCCGGGGAGGCCGGCGGCCAGGGCGTGCGCGAGGCGGCTGCGGTGGTCGCACTCCACCAGGTCCACCAGGTCCGCGGGGGAGTGCACCAGGTGGCCGTCGGCGGTGAGCATGGCGGGCAGTATCGCGGCCGAACGGCTCGACCCGGCGGACCGTGCCCGGCGAGTCGCCGCACCGTGCCCCGCGCCACGTCCCGAACGTAGAACTCACGCGTTCCGAACGTAGGACTCACGCGTTCCGAACGTAGGACACGCACGACCTGAACGTAGGACACGCGCGGCCTGAGCGTTCGACTCTCGCGTGAGTCCTACGTTCGGAACGCGTGTGTCCTACGTTCGGGTCGGGTGAGGTGAGCGTTCAGGGGAGGGGGCCGTGGGCGGCGCGCCAGCGGGCCCGGTGGGCGGTGGCCTCGGCTTCGGCGGCGGCCAGGGCGGTGGCCGGGAGCGGTTCGGCGCACCAGGCGCGCAGGACGTCCGCCATCTCGGTGACGAACGCGTGGCCGGTCGGGGTGAGGTGGCCGCAGGCCAGCAGCGTTTCGGCGGTGACGAGGGCCGCCGAGCGCCAGCGCGCGTACTCCGCCTGCGCGGCCGGACCGGGACGGCCACGCCAGAAGCCCGCCACGCCCAGGTGCGCGTACGTGCCGTGCAACAGGCCGGCGGCCGGACGGGGGTCTTCCCGCCACGGGGCGTAGAACACCGCGTCCCGACCCGGCTCCACCAGCGGGAACAGGTCCATCAACGCCACCAGCTTGCTGTGCTGCGCCTCGTGCACGAGCGTCACGGCCAGCGTCTCCGCGTCCGGCGTCGGCGACAGGAACACGCACCCGAACGCGTCCGCCACGGTGGCGCTGCTGGTCCCCGTCGGCGACGACGGCATCGGCGTCACCACCGACACCACCTCGGCGAACTCCGCCGCGAGCGCCGGGTGGTCGCGGGCCAGCAGGTCCCACGCCGCGCCGAGCGACGCGCGCCACCGCGGCAGGTCCACCGACGGGGCCACCGACAGCCCGTCCGGCACCCCGCCGCCGTGCCACAGGTCCACCTGCAGCGTCACCCCGCCCAGCGCCACCTCCGGCAGCGGCGAGTACGCCAACCCCGGACCCACCACCACGCCCAACGACGGCAGCGAGAACACCTCCACCGGCGGGAACTCCAGGTCCACCGCCACCCCGGCCCGCACCGCCGCCGCGGCCGCCGTGAACGCCAGCTCCGCCGGCCGCGCGGCGTCGCCCCGCCGCATCGCCAACGCCGTCCGCGTCGCCCACGCCCCGACCGACGGGTGGTCCAGCACCCGGTCCACCGCCTCCGGCGCCACCCGCGCCACCTCGCGCAACGCCGCGAACGCCGGCCGCGCCGCCGGGTCCCGGGCGATCGACCGGATCAGCAGCAACGTCCGGCTGCGCCGCGCCCGCCGCAACGTGCGCACCGCCGACGCGCCGCCACCGCCCCGCGCGAGCGCGACGAAGTCCGCGGCCGGCACCCGGAACGGCGCGACGGTCACGCCAGCGCCGCCAGGTCCGACGCGACCCGCGACCGCACGTGCCCGATCAGCCGCGCGAGGTCCGGGCAGTACACCGACGGCCGGTCGAACCCGCCGCCCTCCCGGAACCGGTGCGCCCGCAGCCCGCCGCCGCACGCCGACACCACCGGGCACCCCCGGCACTCGGCCGACAACCCGGCCAACCCGGAACGCCCGGCCCGCACGTCCGGCAGGTCCAACGCCGCGTCGAACGGGTCGCGCGCGACGTGCAGCCCGGTCGCCGAAGCCTCGGGCGACGACGACGCGAGGATGTCCGACGCCTCCACCGTGCCGTCGGTCTCCACCACCACCTGCGCCGACGGGCTCAACCCGATCCCCTCCACCCCCGAACGCCCTCCCAGCAGCACCGCCAGCAGCTCCTCGAACAGCCGCACCCGGGTGCGCGGCCTGCCGTACCAGACGTCGAACACGGCGATCAGCCAGTCGGCGTACGGCGTCGCGGCCGGGTCGGCGACGCGCCCCGGCGGCGGCGCGGACCAGTTCCCGTGCGGCAGCAGGAAATCGACCGCGGGCGGCGCGAAACCCAGCAACGACTCGTAGACCCGCACCGGGTCCTCCCGCACGTCCACCACGCACAGCAGGCCGCCGTACACCTCCGGGAAGGACCGCAACGACTCCAGCGCCGCGCGCACCGACGCCCAACTGCCGCCGCCGTCCGGCCGCACGCGGTGCCGGTCGTGCGCTTCCGGCGTGCCGTCCACGCTCACCCCGACCCGCACGCCGAGCGCGGAGAACAACCCCAGGAATTCGCGGTCCAGCAATGTCGCGTTGGTCTGCACCGAGAACCGCACCCGCGCCGGCACGGCGGAACGGAACCGCGTCACCAACGACTCGATCGCGGCCCGGCCGAACAGCAACGGCTCACCGCCGTGCAACACCACTTCGACTTCGGGCAAACCGTGCGCGCGCACGTGTTCGGCCACCCGGTCGGCGGTGTGCGCCACGATCTCCGGCGACATCGCCCGCGGTCGCGAACGCCACCGCTGGTCGGCCAGTTCGTACACGTAGCAGTAGTCGCAGGCCAGGTTGCACCTGCTGTGCACCTTGAGCACGAACTGGCGGAACGGCAACCCATTCGCCGAGTCCACCGTCAACGACCCCCCGGGCAATCCGGCCACGCCCCGCGCATTCGACACACCCCCACCAGCAATCAAACACAGCGCGCCGCCCGCTACCTCCGCCGATCGGAGGATTCCCGACGGTGACCGTTGTCGTTCACTACGATGGGAACCGCGCCGCCGGCGTCGCCGGCAATCGGGCGACTGCGGGTGAACCGCAGCATTGCGGTGAGGGGGTACGTCGCACATGGCTTCCGAACCCGTCCTGGAGTCCGAACTCCTCGACGTCACGGGTGTGGACCTGGCCCGGCTGGCGGAGTTGCCGGACACCGCGCTGCGCGCCGCGCTGCACCGGATCCTCGCGGAGAACGCCGAACTGCCCACCCGGTTCGCCGCGTTCGAGAGTTCCCTGTGACGACCGCCGCCCCGCGCGGGGCCGTTCGGGTGAAGCGGGGCTGAGTCGCGGGCGCGCGGTCGCCGTCACCGGTATCCCCCAGTCCCCACGCCGCCCTGGAGCAGCAGATGAGCACCCCGCGCACCACCCCGGCCCGCACCGGGGTCACCGCCTTCCTGTCGGCGACCGGCGGCACCGGTCGCACCAGCGCGGTGGCGAACCTGGCGTGGGTGCTCGCCGCGGCCGGCCAACGCGTCCTGGTCGTGGACTGGGGCTCGGAGGTGCCGCGGGTGCGCGAGTACCTGGAGCCGTTCCTGGTGGAACGCCTCGCGTTACCCGACGCCCTGGGGCGCGGCCTGGTCGCCGCGTACCGGGGCGACGCCCCGGGCGAGGACGACACCGCGCCCGCCGTCGAGCGGTTCGCGCCGCCCGCCGGCGACGTCGCCGAACCCGGCCACGTCGACGTGGTGTCGCCGGCGGCGACCGACGCGGCCGGCCGTCCCCGGCCCGAGACCCGGCACGGCGACGCGGGCGTGGTCGCGGACCTGCGCGCCCGGCTGGCCGAGTCGGACTACGACCAGGTGCTGATCGACGCGCCCACCGGCGCGGGCGACGAGTCGCTGACGCTGATCGCGACGCTGTGCGAGCTGGCCGTGGTGTGCTTCCGCCCGCGTCCCCGCGCCATCGCCGACGCGGCGGACCTGGCCGCGCGGCTGCGCAAGCGCGCCCCGATCCGGATCGACGTGGTGCCGGTGGCGACGCTGTTCGACGACGCCGACGAGCTGTCGCGGGCGCAGCGGATCCGGTCCGCGATCCACGCGGCGTTCGCGGAACTGCTGGCGGGGCAGGCGAAGCGGGTGCCCGACGGCGGCACGGTGGAGATCCCGTACCGCCCGTTCGACGCGTTCGACCCGTTGCTGGCGATCCTGGTCGAGGAACCCGCGGGCGGCGGCGCGCTGGAGGCCCAGTACGGCCGGCTCGCCGCGGCCGTGACGGGCGGCGCGGTGACCGAGGTCGTGCCCGTGTCGCCGGTGCTGCGCGCCCGCTACCGGCGGGTGTTCGGGCTGACGTCCACCACCGAGCCGGACCGCGTGGTCCTGGTGCACGCGCCCCGCGACCGGGCCTGGGCGGACTGGGTGCGCGGTCAGCTGGAACGCGCGGGCGCGCAGGTCCGCCGCCTGGCCGACGCGGGGGAGTGGTTCGCCGCCGACGTGCCGCCGGGCGTGGTGGTCCTGTCGTCGCCGCACCTCGGCCCGCTGGAGCTGCCCGCCGTGCCGCTGACCGTGCTGCGGCTGCACCTGTCGGAGGACGCGGCCCCGCACGGCGCGCTGGCCGTGCACGAGCACACCCCGGACACGCTGGCCGCCCGGCTGCTCGCCCACTTCGGCCTGATCGACCGGCCCGGCACGGTGCACGAGCCCGGCATGAGGGTGCCCGGCAGCGACCCAAACGTGTTCGAGCTGCCGCCCCGCCACCCCGGCTTCGTGGGCCGGGACGACGAGCTGGAGGCGTTGCGGGACCGGTTCGTCGCGGCGGGCGACGCGCGGGCCGTGGTGACGGTCAACGGCGCGCCCGGCGTCGGCAAGAGCGAGCTGGCGCTGGAGTACGCCTACCGGTTCTCGTCGGACTACACGGCGGTGTGGTGGCTGTCCGCGCACGACCGGCAGTCGGTGCTGACGGGCCTCGCCGAGCTGGCGGTCCGGCTGCACCAGCCCGGCTCCACCGACTACGGCACGCTGTCCGCGCTGGAACGGCTGGCGAACGACCCGGCGTACGCCCGGTTCCTGCTGGTCTACGACAACGTGGACGACCCGGGCTCGATCGCCGACCTGCTGCCCGCCGGCGCCGCGGGGCACGTGCTGATCTCCGCCCGACCGGCGACCGGGCAGGCCGTCGAGCTGGTGCCGATGCGGCCCGACGACAGCACCCGCCTGCTGCTGGACCGCGTGCCCGGCCTCACCGCGGCCGACGCGCGGCGGGTCGCGGACGCGGTCGAGCACCTGCCCCTGGCGCTGGACCTCGCGTCCTCGTGGCTCGGCGAGGTGGCCCGGCTGGAGGTGGCCGCGGGCGCCCGCGACGCCGACGCCGCGACCTGGGCCACGCGGACCCTGTTCGAACGCCTTGAACGGTCCGAAGTGGACGGTGTGGCGCGGGTCGTCGACATCGCGGTGGACGCGTTGCGCGGCAGCGCCACCGGGCGGCTGGCGGTGCTGGTCGCGGAGCTGTGCGCGTTCCTGTCGCCGGAGGGCGCGGACCTGGGCCTGGTGCGCTCGCCCGCGTTCCTCGGCCGCGTGGTCGCGGCGGGCGGCGTGGACGCCGAGCCGCTGGAGCTGGACGCGGCCGAGATCGACCGGGTGCTCTGGTACGGCGCGCGCTACGGGTTGTTCCGGGTCGACTGGGGCGACCAGTACTCGCTGCGGCTGCACCGCGTCGTGCAGCGCGCGTTGCGCGACCGGATGACCCCGGCCGAGGGGGCACGACGGCAGGCCGACGTGCTGAGCGCGCTCGCCGCGCTGGCGCCCACGGAGGTGGAGGACAAGTCGCCCACGCGGCGGGCGCGGTTCGCGGAGCTGCAGAAGCACGTCATCCCGTCCGGCGCGCTGGACAGCGGCGATCCCCGGGTGCGCCGCTGGCTGGTCAACCAGGTGCGGTTCCTGTTCACCGACGGCGGCGCGGGCGTGCGGCGGGCCGCGCTGGGACCGGGCCGGGCGTTGCTGGAGGCGTGGACCCGCGCGTTCGGCACGGCCGACCCGCTGCGCAACCGGCTCGCCACCGAGCTGGCCAACGTGCACCGCGTGCTCGGCGAGCCGACGGAGGCGCTGCGGCTGGACGACCTGGCGCTGGCCCGGCAGCGGCGGGCCCTGGACCTCACCCACCCGCGCCCGCTGATCACCGCCCGCGGCCGGGGCGGCGACCTGCGCGGGCTCGGCCTGTTCGCCGAGGCGCTGGCCGAGGACCAGGCCACCTGGGAGGGCCTGCGCTCGGTGCTCGGCGACGACCACCCCGAGACCCGCCGGGCCGCGAACAACCTGGCGTCGTCGATGTTCCTGTCCGGCGACGCGGCGGGCGCGCTCGCGCTGGAGGAGGACAACTACCGCAGGCGTCGCCGGCTGTTCGGCACGGGGGACGAGCGGACCTGGGCCACGCTCGCCCAGATCGGGCTCTACCAGCGCGAACTCGGCCGCTACCCGGAGGCGCTCGACTCCCTGCTGCACGCCTCGCAGCAGCTCCAGGCGCTGCGGCACGAGCTGAACCAGGCGCAGGTCGGCGTGCAGTGGAACCGGGCGATCGCGTTGCGGCTCGTGGGCCGGGCCAAGGAGGCGAAGGAGCGCACCGGCAAGGCGTTGCGGGACTACCGCGAACTGCTCGGCCCGCACCACCCGTACACGCTGGGCTGCGCGCTCAGCTTCGCCGCCGACCACCGCCGGGTCGGTGTGGACGCGGAGCTGGCCGTGGAGCTGGCGCGCACCGCGCTGACCGGCTTCCAGCGGCACGTCGAGCTGCGCGACGATCACCCGTTCGTGGCGTTGTGCGAGTTGGGCCTGGGGTTGGCGCTGCGCGCGGCGGGCGACCACGCCGGCGCGGTGGGCCACGTGGAGGCCGCGGTGCTGGTGCTGCGCGACCGCCTCGGCGACACGCACCCGTGGACGCTCGCGGCGGCCGTGGACGAGGCCCGGGTGCACGCGGCGGCCGGCGCGGCGGACCGGGCGGCCGAACTGATCGCCGAGGCGCACACCGACTGCCTGGAGTTCCTGGGGCACGATCACCCGCACACCGCCGCGGCGGCGCACAACCTGCGGCTCGCGGCGCACCCGACCGACCAGGACTGGCGGGAGTGCGATGTCGACATCCCGCACACGTGAGCGCCCAGGAGGGACCGGCGTGGAGCTGCACGAGGAGCAGGCCGAGCACGTCGGCCCGGAGTTCGACCTGACCAGGCAGGCGTGCCGGGAGGCGGTGGCCGACAGCCCCGCGCTGCACTACCTCGCGCACTACAGCAGCGGGGTGTTCGACTTCGGCGTCGACGTGCTCGGCGACCCGCCGCCCGCACCGGACGCGCTGCCCGGCGGCACCCGCCGCGAGGAGCTGAAGCGGCTCGGCAGGCACCTCACGTTCCAGGTCGCCACGCTGGACCGGGCGTTGCAGGAGGTCCGCACCGGCCGGCTCATCCGCACCGTGCTGCACACCGACGAGGGGGCGCTGTTCTGCGACTCCGTCGTGCCGACCGAGCACGTCGTCGGCCTGGTGCTGGACCACGCGGGTGCGGGGCCGCTGTTCACCCACCCGGCGGTGGAGGAGGCCGACCGGGCGGTGTCGGGGCTCGCCACCCGGCTGCGCCGCCAGCTCAGCCTCGGCTCGCTCAACCCGGGCGGGTGGGAGAGCGCGGCGGACGACGAGCCCCTGCCGGTGCGGGAGGGGGTCAGGCCGCACGTGACGGCGGGCGACGGCCCGCTGACCGCGTGCCTGGCCGCGGTGCGGGCGCAGGACCTGCACCTGGTCGCGCACGTGGCGGGCGGCGAGGTGCGGGCGATGGCCGACTGCCTCGGCGACCCGTCGCTGTCGCCGTTCTTCAAGCAGATCACGGTGGACGCGCGCCGCCGCTTCTACCACGGGTTCGCGCAGGAGCTGGGCGCGTTGGCGACCAGGCTGAACCGGGCGGTGAACCCGGTCGTCGGCGGGCTGCTGGAACGGCTCGTGCTGGACGTCGAGATGGGCGCGGTCTTCTACTACCGGCTGCGCGCCGGGGAGTACCTCGTGGGCGTGACGATCGACCAGTCCCGGGTGCGCGCGGCGGACGAGCGGATGTCCGCCCTGGCGGAGGAACTCACTCCGATCGGTCCTTGAACGCCCCCGCACCCCTGCTTACCGTGGGACGGTGACGCCGGTGATCCGTTCGGTCGCGCTCTTGTCGGCCCTGGGCGCGGGATGGCTGGCGGCGGCCGGGGCGGGGCTCGACGAGGTCGACCGGTCACCCGTATACGGGTTCTTCATCACCGCGTTGTTGGGGTTCGGCCTCTACGCGAGCACGAGCGGCATCGTCATCGCGGAGTTCCGCCGGCAGCTCGGCACCGTGGTGGTCGCGGTGACCCTGGGCGTGCTCGCGAAGGTCGCGCTCATCTTCGGCGCGGTGTTCTTCGTGTTCCGGGAGCCGGAGCACCTCGTGCTCGCGGTGGCGGTGGCGCAGATCGACCCGCTGTCGGTGGCCGCGATGCGGGCCGGGTCGCGGATGTCGGACTCGGCGAAGGCGCTGCTGTCGGCGTGGGCGTCGTTCGACGACCCGATCACCGTGCTGCTGACCGTGTACCTGACCGCGTTCGCGCTGCGGGGCGGCGCGGTCGGCGGCGTCGGGTCGTTCGCGGTGAACCTGCTGCTCAACCTGGCGTTGGCCGGGGTGGCGTTCGTGCTGTGGGCGCTGGTGCGCGGTCGGGTGCGGCGGGCCGAGGCCGGTGGGCGCGCGGTCCGGTACGCGGTGCGCGCGGTGATGGTGGTGGCGGTCCTGGCGCTCGGGTTCGTCGCGGTGCAGCACTCGTTGCTGCTGGCGCTGGCGTTGCTGGGGCTGTTCTTCCGGCCGGACCTCGGGCGGTGGGTCGACGGGCTGGCCGAGGTGGGCATGTTCCTGGCGACCGCCGCGGTCGGGCTCGTGCTGGCCGCCGAGTTCAGCTGGGCGCTGGCCGGGGTGGGCGCGGTGCTCGGGGTGGCGGCGTTCGGCGCGCAGGCGGTGGTGGCGTTCGCGCTGACCGTGCCGCGGCAGTGGCGCGGCGACCGGGTGCGGCTCGCGTTGGGCCAGCAGAACGGGCTGACCGCGATCATCCTCGCGTTGCTGCTGGAACCGACGTTCCCGGGCGCGATCGCCGTGGTCGCACCGGCCGTGATCGTGGTGAACCTGCTCCACGCCGCCGCCAACGGCCTCCACGACCGCCTGACCTCCCCAACCCCCACCCTCGCCCGCTCCACCCACCCCTCGCCCCACCCCACCCCGTCCACGCCCTGAACGCTCACCTCACGCATCCCGAACGTAGGACACGCGCGTTCCGAACGTAGGACGCACGCGAGGGGGGGGGCAGTACGCCCCCGCGGGGGCCGGTCCAGGTCCACGACGGGCTCCCTGAGGGGGGGCCCCGCGAGGCC
>NZ_JBHYXZ010000045.1:0-10380 GCF_042752395.1 Actinosynnema sp. NPDC059335
CACCCCCCCCGGGGCCTGAGGGTCACCCCCCGGGGGGGCCTCCCTTCGACGCGCGTGTCCCCCCACCCCCCCCGCGCACGTGCGCCCCCCGCCCAGGACCCCTGAATTCAACGCTCGGGACGGGTGACGGTGGTTGACACGGTGGGCGGTTGGCCTGAGGCTGGGCGGGAGAGCGCTCTCCGGAACTGGGGGTTGTGGTGGTCGAGCCGGACGTGGGGCAGTTGGTCGGCAAGTTGGACGTGGCGCGCAAGGTTCGGCTGCTCACCGGCGCGACGGGGTGGCGCACGCACGACGAGCCGGACGTCGGCCTGCGGTCGATCGTGGTGTCGGACGGCCCGATCGGCGTGCGAGGCCAGGGGTGGGACGAGCGCAGCACGTCCCTCGCACTGCCCTCCCCCACCGCGCTGGCCGCCACCTGGGACGTCGACCTGGTGCGCCGCCTCGGCGTGCTGCTGGCCGCCGAGGCCCGCCGCAAGGGCGTGGACGTGCTGCTCGCCCCCACGCTGAACCTGCACCGCTCGCCGTTCGGCGGCCGGCACTTCGAGTGCTTCTCCGAGGACCCGGTGCTGACCGCCCGCATCGGCGCGGCCTACGTCGCCGGCGTGCAGAGCGGCGGCGTCGCGGCCACGGCCAAGCACTACGTGGCCAACGACTCCGAGACCGAGCGCATGACCCTGGACGCGGAGGTGGACGAACGCACCCTCCACGAGGTTTACCTGGTCCCGTTCGAGGCCGCCGTCGAGGCCGGGGTCTGGGTGGTGATGTCGGCCTACAACGGCGTCAACGGCACCACCATGTCGGAGAGCCCCCTGCTGGACGAGCCGCTGAAGGGCTCCTGGGGCTTCGACGGCCTGGTCGTGTCCGACTGGGGCGCGGTCCGCTCCACTGCGGCCTCCGCCAACGCCGCCCAGGACCTCGCCATGCCCGGCCCGCACAGCCCGTGGAACGACCTGGCCGCCGCCGTCGAACGCGGCGAGGTGCCGGAGAGCGCGCTCGACCGCAAGGTCGAACGGCTCCTCCGACTGGCCGCCCGGGTCGGCGCGCTGAACGGCGCCACCCCGACCCGACCCGAGGTCGCCGCGCCGCACGAGCTGCTGCGCGAAGCCGTCGCGGCGAGCACCGTGCTGCTGCGCAACGACGGCGCCCTTCCGCTGTCCCCCGGCGCGAAGGTCGCCGTCCTCGGACCGAACGCCGCCACCGCCCGCATCCAGGGCGGTGGCAGCGCGGGCGTCTACCCCGAGTCCGTCGTGTCCTTCCTGGACGGCCTGCGCGAGGTCGCCGACGTCCGGCACGCGCCGGGCGTCCGGCTGGGCGACCGGCCCGAACCCCTCACCACCGCCAACACCCGCCACCCCGGCAACGGCGAGCCCGGCGTGCTGGTCCGCCTCCTGGACGCCGACGGCGCGGAGCTGTCCGCCGAGCACCGCCTCCTCGGCCGCGTGCTGGAGGTGCCACTGGTCGAGGGCGCGCACGCGATCGAGGTGAGCGGGCGGCTCGCGGTGGACGCGACCGGCGACTGGCGGATCTCCGTGGCCGGGTTCGGCCGCCTCACCCTCGACGTGGCCGGCGAGCGGCTGATCGACGAGGACGTCCCGCTCGACACCGACGACCCCGCCGTCATCCACCTCACCCCGCCCTACCGGCACGCCACCGCGCACCTCGAAGCCGGCACGGCGGTGGACCTCGTGGCCCGGCGCGAGCTGCGCGAGCACACCGGCACGGCGACCGTCCTCGCCGCCGACCCGCCCCGCCTGGGCGAGGCCGACGAGCTGGCGCTGGCCGTCGGGCTGGCCCGCACGAGCGACGTCGCGGTGGTGGTCGTCGGCACCACCGACGAGATCGAGAGCGAGGGCTTCGACCGCACGTCCCTGGCCCTGCCGGGACGCCAGGACGAGCTGGTGCGCGCGGTCCGCGCGGTGAACGAGCGGACGGTCGTCGTGGTCAACTCCGGCGGCCCGGTCGAGCTGCCGTGGCGCGACGAGGTGGCCGCGGTGCTGCTGACCTGGTTCCCCGGCCAGGAGGCCGGGCACGGGCTGGCCGACGTGCTGACCGGCGCCCGGGAGCCGGGAGGGCGGCTGCCGACGACGTGGGCCGCGGACCAGCGCGACCTGCCCGTGTCGAACGTCGTGCCCGACGGCGGGGTCCTGCGCTACGACGAGGGCCTGCACGTCGGCTACCGCGCGTGGCACCGGTCGCAGGCCCGGCCGGCCTACTGGTTCGGGCACGGCCTCGGCTACACGACGTGGGCCTACGAGGAGGCCACCGCGACGGCGACCGGCGTCCGGGTCCGGGTCCGCAACACCGGCGACCGGGCCGGGCGCGAGGTCGTGCAGGTCTACGTGACGCGGCCGGACAGCGCGGTCGAGCGGCCCGAGCGCTGGCTGGGCGGCTGGGCCGCGGTCTCCGCCGGGCCCGGCGAGGCGGTCGAGGTGGACGTCGAGGTGCCCGAGCGGGCCTACCGGCACTGGACCGCCGACGGCTGGCAGGTCGAGCCGGGCGCGTTCACGCTGCTGGTCGGGCGGTCCGCCGGCGACACGCCGCTCAGCCCCGGAGAGCGCTCTCCGCACGTGGCAGAATGACCGCATGAGCAGACCGCCGACGACCCCGCCGACGTTGGAGGACGTGGCGCGGGTCGCCGGCGTGTCCCGCGCGACCGTCTCCCGGGTCATCAACGGCACGCGCAACGTCGACCGCCGGATCCAGGAGGTCGTGCGGGCGGCCATCGACCAGACCGGGTACGCGCCCAACCGGGCGGCCCGGTCGCTGGTGACCAAGCGGGCCGGCACGATCGCGCTCGTGGTGTCCGGCGCGGGCGACCCGGGCGAGGAGGACGCGTTCGCGGCCCGGGTGTTCTCCGACCCGTTCTTCGGGCGGGTGGCCAGCGGGGTGCTCGGCTTCCTGCGCACGCGCGGCGTGCACCCGGTGCTGATGGTGGCCGACACGGAACCGGCCCGCGAGGACGTGCTGGCGTTCCTGCGGCAGGGCAGCGCGGACGGCGCGCTGCTGGTCTCCACGCACGCCGAGGACCCGCTGCCCGCCCGGCTGGTGGAGGCGCGGCTGCCCGCCGTGCTGTTCGCGCGGCCCGCCCGGCCCGTGCCGATCAGCTACGTGGACCTCGACCACCAGGCCGGGGCGAGGCTCGCCGCCGACCACCTGGTGCGCCGCGGCTGCGCGCAGGTCGCGACGATCACCGGCCCGCTGGACGTGCCCGCGTCGCAGGACCGGCTGACCGGCTTCCGCGACGCCCTGGCCCGGCACGGGTTCCCGTACGTGCCGATCGCCGAGGGCGGGTTCACCTCGGCCAGCGGCGAGGCGGCCATGGAGCGGCTGCTGGCCGAGCACCCGGGGATCGACGGCGTGTTCGCCGCCAACGACCTGATGGCCCAGGGCGCGTTGCTGGTGCTGCAGAAGCACGGGCGGCGGGTGCCGGAGGACGTGGCGCTGGTGGGCTTCGACGACAGCGGCCCCGCGCTGTCCTGCCGGCCCCGGCTGACCACCGTGCGGCAGCCGGTGGAGGACATGGCGGCCGGGATGTCCCGGTTGCTGCTGGACCACGTCGAGGAACCGGGACTGCGCCCCAGGTCCGTCATCTTCGAGCCCTCGCTGGTCGTGCGGGACTCCGCCTGAACCGTCGTTGACGTCCTCGCAACATCGGCGTTACGCTCCGAGAGAGCGCTCTCTCAGCGCCTCCGGTGCCACGGAGGCACAGCTCCGGGCCATCTCGTGCCCCTTACCTCGTCAGGTAGGACCATGAGCTCTCCCCGTTCCCTGTCACGGGTCCTGACCGCCGCGCTGGCACTCGGCGTCGCCGCGGTGCTCAGCCCCGTGATCACCCAGTCCGCGCAGGCCGCCGAGTGCGGCACGACCAACGCCGCGCTGAACCGGCCGGTGACCGCCTCGTCCGTCGAGAACGGCGGGACCCCTGCCACCGCCGCGGTCGACGGCAACACCGGCACCCGCTGGTCCAGCGCGTTCGCCGACCCGCAGTGGCTCCAGGTGGACCTCGGCTCCACGCAGCAGGTGTGCCGCGTGACGCTGACCTGGGAGGCCGCGTACGGCCGCGCGTTCCAGGTGCAGCTGTCGGACAACGCGTCCACTTGGAACACCGTCTACTCCACCACCACCGGCACGGGCGGCGTGCAGACGCTGACCGTGGCGGGCTCCGGCCGCTACCTCCGGGTCTACGGCACGGCGCGCGCCACCGGTTACGGCTATTCGTTGTGGGAGCTGGCCGTCAACACCGAGACCACGGGCGGGGTCGTCATCCCGCCGACCGACCCGCGCAACCCGGACTTCGGTCCCAACGTGCTGATCTACGGCCCCGGCTACGACCGGGCCGCGATGCAGGCCCGGTTGGACCAGATCGCCGTCCAGATGAAGACCAACCAGTTCGGCCCCGAGCGGTACGCGATCCTCTACAAGCCGGGCGTGTACGACGCCGACGTCAACCTCCGCTTCTACACCCAGGTGGCGGGCCTCGGCCTGCGGCCGGACGACGTGCGGCTCAACGGCCACGTGCGCGTCGAGGCGGACTGGTTGCAGCAGGGCGACAACCCGAACAACCTCGGCAACGCGACGCAGAACTTCTGGCGGCAGGCCGAGAACCTGTTCGTCAACCTGCCCGCCGGGCAGATCGAGCGGTGGGCCGTGTCGCAGGCCGCGTCGTACCGGCGCATGCACCTGTCCGGCCAGGTCCAGCTGTGGAACGGCGGCGACGGCTGGGCGTCCGGCGGCCTCATCGTGGACAGCAAGATCGACGGCGTCACGGTGTCCGGTTCGCAGCAGCAGTTCCTGACCCGCAACAGCAACCTCGCGGGCGGCTGGAACGGCTCGGTGTGGAACATGGTGTTCGTCGGCTCGCCCGGCTCGCCGCCGCAGCACTTCCCGAACCCGTCGCACACCACCGTCGACACCACGCCGATCGTGCGCGAGAAGCCGTTCCTGTACTTCGAGAACGGCGAGTACAAGGTGTTCGTCCCGGCGCTGCGCACCAACTCGCGCGGCACGAGCTGGGAGGCCGGCGCGCCCGCCGGCCAGTCGATCTCGCTGGCGGACTTCTTCATCGTCAAGCCGGGCACCCCGGTGGCGACGACCAACGCGGCGCTGGCGCAGGGCAAGCACCTGCTGCTGACGCCGGGTGTGCACCGCCTCAGCGACACCATCAACGTCACCCGGCCGAACACCGTGGTGCTGGGCCTGGGCCTGGCGACCCTGTCGCCCGACACCGGCAAGGCCGCGATGGCGGTGTCCGATGTGGACGGCGTGAAGCTGGCCGGCTTCCTGGTGGACGCGGGCGTGCAGAACTCGCCGGTGCTCCTCCAGGTCGGCCCGACGAACTCCTCGGCCTCGCACGCGTCGAACCCGACCTCGCTGCACGACGTGTACCTGCGCGTCGGCGGTTCCCAGGCGGGCAAGGCGACGGTGTCGTTGGAGATCAACAGTGACAACGTGATCGTGGACCACACGTGGGTCTGGCGGGCCGACCACGGCGCGGGCGTCGGCTGGAACGTCAACACCGGCCGCAACGGCGTCGTCGTCAACGGCGACAACGTCACGGCGTACGGGTTGTTCGTCGAGCACTACCAGCAGTACAACGTGCTGTGGAACGGCAACGGCGGCCGGACGTACTTCTTCCAGAACGAGCTGCCGTACGACCCGCCGAACCAGGCGGCGTGGATGAACGGCTCCCAGCTCGGCTGGGCCGGGTACAAGGTGGCCGACCACGTCACCACGCACGACGGCTGGGGCATGGGCGTGTACTCGTTCAACCAGGCCGACCCGAGCATCCACACGGCCAACGGCTTCGAGGTGCCCAACCGGTCGGGCGTGCGGCTGCGCGACCTGGTGACGGTGTCGCTGGGCGGTGTCGGCACGATCGACAACGTCGTGAACGGCATCGGCGGGCCGGCGAACATGGCCACGCAGCAGCGGTACGTCGTCAACTACCCGTGACGGCCGACGCGTGACGACCGCCCCGCCGGTGTTCCGGCGGGGCGGTCGTGCGTCCCGCGGCGGGCGGGCGCCCGTCACAGGTCGGGCACGGACCACTCGGCGCACTCCGGCAAGGAGACCGAGGACAACGACCGCATCCGGCGGGTCCGGCCGCTCCCCTAGCGCGCCGACGCCGGCACGGCGTTCGTCGGCATCCGCACGACGCGGAGGAAGGCGGGCAGCAGCCACGGCCGCCGCCCGCCGACCCGCAGCTTCCCCGTCAACGCCGCACGCGCCCGGCTCACCCGGCCGAACAGCACGAGGTGCAGCACGGCCGGGTCGAAGCGCACCCGCACGTCCACCGGCCCGCCGGGCTCCCCGACCGCCACCCGGCCCCGGTGCAGCACGAGCGTCACGGGGGTGGTGTGGCGGGAGCGGAACGCGACCGCGATGCGGCGGTCGCGGGCCGGTTCGCCGTCGAGCAGGCGGCCGACGTCGTGGCGGATCATGCCGACGATGAACAGGTCGAAGAACAGCGCGGCCTCGTGCGACGGGATGGCCCACGGCGCGCCGACCGCGCGGGCGATGTCCCGGCCGTGGACGAGCAGCTCGTTGACGAGGTGGGCGAGCACGCCCGCGACCGGCACGCGGGACCCGCCGAGCCACGGCACGGTCGAGTCCGGGTCGGCCCGCGCGGTCAGCTCCAGGATCGACCGGGCCAGCGACCGCAGGGCCGCCGCCAGGGCGGCCGGGTCGCGCTCGGTGAAGCGGCGCAGCGCCAGGTCGTTCAGGTGGGCGACGGTGTCCACGGTGACGGCGGGGATCCGCGCGGCGAGGACGGGGTCGGTCACGCCGCCGCCGGGCGCGAGCAGCGTGGTGTAGATCGAGGCGATGGCGGTGACGTGCGCGGCCGTGTCGGCGACCGTCCAGTCGGGGGTGGCGGCCGCGTCCGGGTCGGCCGCGAGGACGAGGTCGGCGAACCGCCCGGTCACGTCGGGCAGCACGGCGCGGACGGCGGACCACTGGTCGGACACGTCCACCCCCGGTCGTTCGCGCGACGGTGATCGGACCGTAGCAGCGCGGACGGCGCGTCGGTTTCTCCTCGACTGCGCTGTTCGCCCCTCACCGCAGCGCGGTCGCCACGAACTCGCGCACCGCCGAGCCGGTGTCGCCCGGCACCCACGCGACCGCGATGCGCAGCGGCTCGACGTCGGTCACCGGGCGCCACACCAGGTCCGGGTGGGCGTAGTACCCGGCCATCGACTCCGGCCCGAGGCACACCGCCGCGCCGGACGCGACGTGCTCCAGCATCTCCTCCACGTTGTCGTTCTCCGGGCCCCACACGGGTTCCGCGCCGTCCGGCCGGGGGTTGACCGCCCACCAGTCCACCCACTCCTTCGGCGCCTTGCGGGTCCACATCAGCGGCTCGTCGCGCAGGTCGGCGATGCCCACGGACCCGCGCCCGGCCAGCGGGTGGTCGCGGGCCAGGGCGACGTACCGGGGCTCGGTGGCCACCACCCGGAACCGCAGGCCGTCGGTGTCGGCAGGCAGCCAGACGAACGCCACGTCCACCAGCCCCTGCCGCAGCGCGTCCGGCTCGCCGCCCCAGTCGCACCGCTTCGGCTCGACCACCACGTCCGGCCGCCGCGCGGCGAACGCCGACCGCACCCGCCGCGCCACCTCGCCGCCGCCGGACGCCACGAACCCGACCCGCAGCACGTTCGACTCGGCCGCCGCCGTCGACCGCGCCACCCGCACCGCGTCCCGCCAGCCGAACAGCGCCTCGCGCGCCCGCGGCAGCAGCTCGCCGCCCGCCGCGGTCAACCGGACCTCCCGGCCGGTCCGCACGAACAGCTCGACCCCCAGGTCCGCCTCCAGCTGCCGGATCTGCCTGCTCAACGCCGGCTGGGAGACGTACAGGTCCCGCGCCGCCCCGGTGAAGCTCAACCGCTCGGCCACCGCCACGAAGTAGCGCAGGACCCTCGTGTCCACGTCGGGAGGACTCATGCCGCGCAGCGTATTCGCCGGTGCGGGCCTGTTCCGGTGATCCCGGCGCGAACCCCGGCGACCGGCGTTCCCCGGTCCCTAGTCTCGTCCCATGCGCCGAGCGTTGCTGATCGCCACCGACACCTATCGCGATCCGACCTTCGGCGCCCTGCGCGCGCCGCGCCTGGACGCCGCCGAGCTGGACACCGTCCTGAGCGACCCGGCGATCGGCGGCTTCACCACCGAGGTGCTGGTCAACGAGCCCGTCCAACACCTCCGCGAGCGCATCGAGACGGTCCTCGGCCAGGCCGGGCGCGACGACCTCGTCCTGCTCTACCTCTCCGGGCACGGGGTCAAGGCGAGGCTCGGCGACCTCCACTTCGTCACCACCGACACCCGGCACACCGTGCTCGCCACCACCTCGCTGGACGCGGCGTTCGTCCGCAGACAGATCGACGACAGCCTGGCCGGGCGGGTCGTGGTGTGGCTCGACTGCTGCTACGGCGGGGCGTTCCCGAGCGGGATGCTGCCGCGCGCGACCGAGGACGTCGACGTCGTGCAGCAGCTGACGGAGGAAGGCCGCGGATGCGTGGTCATGACGGCGTCCACGCACATCCAGTACGCCTACGAGCCGGTCGGGGACCACGTCGAGGACCGCGCCGAGCCGTCCGTCTTCACCAAGGCGATCATCGACGGCTTGCGGACCGGCGCCGCGGACCTCGACCACGACGGCGAGATCGGCGCCCGTGACCTCTACCGGTACGTCTACGACCACGTCCGCCGCACGAATCCCGACCAGACGCCGACGAGCAGCGGAACGCTGTCGGGTGACGTGCGGATCGCCTACGCGGGCACGCCGCTGCCCGCCGAACTGGCCCCTGAGCTGCGCCGGTTGCTACGCAGCTCCGACGAGGGGTTCCGCCGGGCCGGGCTGCGCATCCTCGACGATCGCGCCCGGACGGGCGACCAGGTCTCGCTCACGGCGCTGCGCGCGCTGGCGGACGGCGTCGACCGGGACCTGTCCGCCGCCGCGCGGGAACTCCTGGCGCCGGAGGCGGCGCCCGCCGCACCACCGCAGACCTCCGACGGCGGTGCGGTCGTCGGCGCGCCGGAGCCCCACACCGTGCCCGGAACACCTGCCACGACGACACCGCGCCACCACCCCCGACCGCACCCGTCCCGGGCGGCGGGTGCCGCCGCGCCCGTCCCTGCGCCGGAAGGCCCGCCGCCACCCCGTGGACCGGCTCCGCGGCCCGGCCGCCCGCCGTGGCCGGGAGGGGACCTGCGGCCGCTGCTGCGGCGGCCCGTCCCGAAGTTCGACGCCCGGGGCGTCGCCGGATCCGGACACCTCAGGGTGGTCTTCAGCAACGACTCGTCCATGCTGGGCACGGGCGCGGTGGTGCGGAGCACGAACCGCTGGCAGCCGGTGTTCGAACTGCCCCGGTATGCGGAGGTCCGGGCGTTCAGCCCCGACAACCGCCTCGTCGTGGCCGCCGAGGGCGCCGGCCTCGCCGTCTACCGGACCTCGACTTGGGACGAGGTCGCCCGCGTGTTCACCACCGGGCGGTCCGAGCAGGTCTGCTTCAACCACGACGGCACGATGCTGGCCGTCAGGTCGGGCGGCACGGTGACGCTCTTCCAGGACGCGGGGGACGGCTGGCGGGCCCTCACCGAGCCGGTGTTCCACGACGTGCGCGACACCCGGTTCTGCCCGGACACCCCGCGCCTGGTGGTCGCGACCGACGACGGGCGCGTCGAGCTGTGGGACACGACGAACTGGACGCGGCTCGGCTCCACCGCGCTCGACGACGTGCGGGTCACCGGGTTGCGGTACGGCGCGCTGCTGGCCGCGGCGTCGAAGCGGGTCGTCACGGTGTGGCGCGCCGACACCTGGGAGGTGGTCGGCTCCGCGCGGCTCGACGGGGCGTCGTTCACCGGTCCCGTCGGGTTCGGCCCGGGGCTGGACGTCCTGATCTGCCGGGGGTGGGACGGCCTGGAGCTGCGCGGCGTCGTGGACGGGCAGGTGGAGCGGACGATCCCGACCGACCTGTGGTCGCCCGTGCTGAGCGCGGACGGCCGGTTCCTGGCCGGCGTGTCGCCGTACCGGTCGTTCCTCAAGCGGCCGGAGGTGTGGGTGTGGACGCGCCACCGCGCCGACGCCGCGGGGTTGCGCGCCGGGCGCAAGCCGCCCCGGCCGTCCGTCGCCGCGAAGAACGACGACCGGAAGTGGGTGCGGCGGTTCGGCGCGGTCGGCGGTGGCGCCGCCGCGACCGGTGTGCTGGTGGGCGCCGAGTGGGCCTTCGTCCCCGCGCTCGGCGTGGGAGGGGCGCTGGCCGCCGTCGCCTGGTGGGCGGTGGACCGGATCTGGCCGACCTGACCCCGGCCCCCCCCCCCGCGACGGCGCCGCCGGGGGGGGAAGCGGCGGCGGGCCGTTGGCCCCGGCCCACCCCGCGGCCAACCGCC
>NZ_JBHYXZ010000045.1:10390-57656 GCF_042752395.1 Actinosynnema sp. NPDC059335
TAGCCCCCTCCGCGGGGGGTGGTTGGGGGGGGGGCGCCGGCCCCGGGGGGGGGGGGGCCCGGTTGGGGCCCCCCCTCCCGGGCACCCCCGCCCCGGCTAGGCCGCGACCGTGTGCTGACGCTGCGGCGCGCGGTAGGCCCGGTCCCACACCGCTTCCACCGGCCCGCGCGGGAACCGGCGCATCCACCACGACGCGCCCGCCGGCAGCAGGCCGGAGACCAGCAGCCACACGCCCGCGGTGAACCACGGGCCGAGGTGGCCCCACCGCTGCGCCAGGCCGAGGCCCCACTGGTAGCAGAGCACGGACGCCAGGACGTTCTGCCCGATGTAGCAGCTCAACGCCGACCGGCCGACCGCGGTCAGGCCGCGGCGCAGCGGGCCCGCCTCGGCGCGCAGCGCGTTGACCAGCAGGGTGATCCCGCCGAGCAGCCCGAACGCGACCAGCGGCGCGCACACGTACCGGTCGACGGCGAACCACGCCGGGCCGGCGAGCGTGGTGGCGACGTTCAGCGGCACGCCGAGCCCGAGCCCCCAGGCCACCAGCCGGCGCTGGAGCCGCGCGCCGCGCGGCGAGTCCTCCAGCGCGCCCGCCCGGAACAGCCGCGCGCCGGCCAGGAACAGCAGGGTGCTCAGGGGCAGCACGAGGAAACCCTCGGCGCGGAACACCGCGAAGTGCTCTACCCGGGCCTGGACTCCCGCCCACCAGCTGTCGCCGACCGGCGCGAGCCCCGGGTCGCCGACCGCCGTGCCGCCGGTGAGCAGCAGCGCCGCGGTGATCAGGCCGACGACCGCCAGGTTCAGCGCGCCGGCGGCGGCCATCCAGGCGAGCTGGACCCGCGGGCCGCGCCCCACCAGGTAGGCCACCAGCACCGAAACGACCGCGTAGAACATCAGCACGTCGAACTCGAACACCAGCGCGTAGTGCAGCAGGCCCTCGAACAGCAGCAGCGCCGAGCGCCACAGGTACCAACCGGGCCACGGCCGGCCCCGCCGTTCGGCCGAGCGGTGCTGGATCGCCAGGCCGATCCCGAACATGATCGAGAGCAGGCCGAGGAACTTGCCGTTGCTGATCATCTGGAGCAGCGCGGTGGCCGTGTCGCCCGAGCCCGCGCCGAAGTCCGCCAGGAAGCCCGCGGCCCCGCGCGGGTGGGTGAAGACCCACACGTTCGTCCCGAACGTGCCCAGGATCGCCACGCCGCGCAGCACGTCCAGCGCCGCTATTCGTCCGCTCATCCCTACCTCCCCCGTCTCCGTACCCGGTCGAAGGTAGGGCGAAAGGTCTTTCCCGATCGTCGGCCGAAGGTTCCCGGAAATGTCGCACCTTCGGACGATGGCGACGGCCGAACGGATGACACGACGACTGCGGCTGGTGAACGCGGAAGGTCACAAGTCCATACCGTGCGGATTTGGCCACACGAACGTAACCTCACGCGCCCGGCACGCAACACGCGGTTCATAGCTTCTCGGTTCACCTGCCCGAAAGGAGCTGCCGGTGCGTCCCAGAACCCTCAGCCGCGGCCTGATCGCCCTCCTGCTGCCCGCCCTGCTCGCGACGGCCTGCGTCGACGAGCCCGGCGGCGGCGCGGGGGCCTCCGGTGACGAGATCAAGGTCGGCGTCCTGCACTCGTTGAGCGGCACCATGGCCATCAGCGAGGTGACCGTGCGCGACGCGGAGCTGCTGGCCATCGAGGAGATCAACGCCAAGGGCGGCGTGCTCGGCAAGAAGGTCGTGCCGGTGGTCGAGGACGGCGCGTCGGACTGGCCCACGTTCGCGGAGAAGGCGCAGAAGCTCATCTCGCAGGACAAGGTGGCCGCCGTGTTCGGCGGGTGGACCTCCGCGAGCCGCAAGGCGATGCTGCCGGTGTTCGAGCGGAACAAGGCCCTGCTGTGGTACCCGGTGCAGTACGAGGGGCTGGAGAGCTCGCCGTACATCTTCTACACCGGCGCGACCACGAACCAGCAGATCGTGCCCGCGCTGGACTACCTGGCCGGGCAGGGCACGAAGCGGATGTTCCTGGTGGGCAGCGACTACGTCTTCCCGCGCACCGCCAACAAGATCATCAAGGCGTACGCGGCGGCCAAGGGCATCGAGGTGCTCGGCGAGGAGTACACGCCGCTGGGCCACACCGAGTACAGCACGCTGGTCAACAAGATCGCCGACGCGAAGCCGGACGCGGTGTTCAACACCCTCAACGGCGACAGCAACGTGGCGTTCTTCAAGCAGTTGCGCGGTTCCGGCATCACGCCGCAGGACACGCCGGTGGTCTCGGTCAGCGTGGCCGAGGAGGAGGTCAGGGGCATCGGGCCGGAGAACGTGGCCGGGCACCTGGTGGCGTGGAACTACTACCAGACCACCACGACCGCCGCGAACGACGCGTTCGTCAAGGCGTTCCGGGCGAAGTACGGCGCGGACAAGGTGACGTCCGACCCGATGGAGGCGGGCTACAACGCGGTGCACCTGTGGGCGGAGGCGGTGAAGAAGGCCGGCACGACCGAGGTCGAGGCGGTGCGCAAGGCGGCGGGCGGCATCACGATCGAGGCGCCCGAGGGCACGACCACCATCGACGGCGAGAACCAGCACGTCGCCAAGACGGCGCGGATCGGCGTAGTGCAGGCCGACGGCCAGATCAAGGAGGTGTGGTCCTCCCCCGGGCCGATCAAGCCGGACCCGTACCTGAAGGGCTACGACTGGGCGGGCGGCCTCGGCTGATGGGCGCGCTGGCGAACCAACTGCCGATCGGGCTGAGCATCGCGGCCGTGCTGCTGCTCATCGCCCTCGGGCTGACGTTCACGTTCGGCCAGATGGGCGTGATCAACATGGCGCACGGCGAGTTCATCATGGCGGGCGCCTACACCGCGTACCTGTTGCAGGGCCTGACGAGCCAGTCGTTCCTCCTCGCGCTGCCCGTCGCGTTCGCCGTGGCCGGGCTGATGGGGCTGCTGCTGGAGTGGTCGCTGATCCGCCGGTTCTACGGCCGGCCGCTGGACACCCTGCTGCTGACGTGGGGCGTGAGCCTGGTGCTGCAACAGCTCGCGCGTGACGTCTTCGGCGCGCCGAACGTGCAGGTGACCGCGCCGGGCTGGCTGGTGGGCGGGGTGGACGTGCTCGGCGTCCGCCTGCCCTACAACCGGGTGTTCATCATCGTGCTGGCCGCGCTGTGCGTGGTCGCGGTGTGGCTGTACCTGACCCGGTCGCCCGCGGGCCGCCGGATGCGCGCGGTGGTGCAGAACCGGGAGCTGGCCGCCTACAGCGGCATCGCCACGGGCCGGGTCGACCGGTTCACGTTCCTGCTCGGGTCGGGCCTGGCCGGGGTGGCGGGCGTCGCGCTGACGCTCGTCGGCCCGGTCGGGCCGAGCCTGGGCACGTTCTACATCGTGGACGCGTTCCTGGTCGTGGTCGCGGGCGGGCTCGGCCAGCTGCGCGGCGCGGTGCTCGCGGCGGTCGCGCTCGGGTTCCTCAACGGCTACCTGGAGTTCTGGACCGACGCGAGCCTGGCCAAGGTGCTGGTGTTCGTGGCGATCATCGCGTTCCTCCAGGTCCGGCCGCAGGGCATGTTCGTGCTGAAGGGGAGGGCGCTGGTATGACGTGGGGTCGCGTGTCCCTCGTGGCGTGCGTCGTGCTGCTGGCGGTCGCGCCGCTCGCGCTCTCGCCGTTCCGGCTGGGGCTGCTGGCGAAGTACCTGTGCTTCGCGATCGTCGCCGTGGGCATCGCGCTGGCCTGGGGCCGGGGTGGGATGCTGACGCTCGGCCAGGGCGTGTTCTTCGGCCTCGGCGGCTACGCGATGGCCATGTACCTCAAGCTCGCGGAGGCCGGTCCGGGCGGGCTGCCGGACTTCATGGTGTGGAGCGGGGTCGAGGAGCTGCCCGCGCTGTGGCGGCCGTTCGCCAACCCGGTGTTCGCGCTGGCGGCGGTGGTGCTGCTGCCCGGCCTGGTGGCGTTCCTGCTGGGGCTGCTGGTGTTCCGGCAGCGGGTGCGCGGCGCGTACTTCGCGATCCTGTCCCAGGCGCTCGCGGCGGCGTTCGTGATCCTGCTGGTGGGTCAGCAGGGGCTGACCGGCGGCACCAACGGGATGACCAACTTCACCGGGTTCCTCGGCCTCGACCTCACCGACCCGAACGGCCGGCGCGCCGTGTACGCGATCACGGCGGTGGTGCTGGGACTGGTGTTCCTGGCGGCGAGGCTGCTGGTGCGCAGCCGGTTCGGCCGGCTGCTGGTGGCGGTGCGCGACGGCGAGGACCGGGTGCGGTTCCTCGGCTACGACCCGGCCCTGGTCAAGACGATCACGTTCACCGTCTCGGCGGTGATGGCGGGTCTGGCGGGCGCGTTGTTCGTGCCGGTGGTGGGCATCATCTCGCCCGCCCTGCTCGGCATCGTGCCGTCGCTGGAGCTGCTCGTCGGCGTCGCGGTGGGCGGCCGGTTCGTGCTGGCGGGCGCGATCGCCGGCGCGATCGCGGTCAACTACGCCAAGACGCTGTTCAGCGAGGACTTCGCGGAGGGCTGGCTGTACCTGCAGGGCGGGCTGTTCGTGCTGGTGCTGGTGTTCGCGCCGAAGGGCCTGACGGGTCTGGTCGAGTCCGCGCGCGACCGGCTCGCGGACCGGCGGCGACGACCGGTGGAGGTGACGGCGTGAGCGCGTTGCTGGAGGTGCGCGGGCTGCGCGTGGTGTTCGACGGCTTCGCCGCGATCGACGGGCTCGACCTGACCGTCGAGGAGGGCGAGCTGCGGTTCCTGATCGGGCCGAACGGCGCGGGCAAGACGACGCTGATCGACGTGGTGACCGGGCTGACCCGACCGCAGTCGGGCAGCGTCGCGTTCGGCGGCCGGGAGCTGGTCGGCAGGCGGGAGCACCACATCGTGCGGCTGGGCGTCGGCCGCACGTTCCAGACCGCCACCGTGTTCGAGGAGCTGACCGTGGTGGAGAACCTGGACCTCGCGGACGGGTTCCGGCTGCCGCTGCGCAAGCTCCTGCGCCGGCGGCGCGGCGTGTCCGACGCGGTGGCCTCGGCGCTGGAGGCGGCCGGGCTGACCGCGCTGGCCGACCGGCCGGCCGGGGTGCTCTCGCACGGGCAGCGGCAGTGGTTGGAGATCGGGATGCTGCTCGTGCAGCAGCCGAAGCTGCTGCTGCTGGACGAGCCGGTGGCGGGCATGAGCCGGGCGGAGCGCGAGCGGACCGGCGAGCTGCTGCACCGGATCGCGTCCACGCACACGGTCGTCGTGGTGGAGCACGACATGGAGTTCCTGCGCCGGTACGCGCGCAAGGTCACCGTGCTGCACCAGGGCCGCGTGCTGCGGGAGGGCTCGGTGGCGGAGGTGCAGGAGGACCCGCGGGTCCGCGAGGTGTACCTGGGTCGGGCCAAGGGGGAGGCGGTGACGTGATGCTGTCGGTGTCCGGGGTGGACGCCGCCTACGGGCGGGCGCGGGTGCTGTTCGGCGTGGGGCTGGAGGTGCCCGCCGGGTCGTTGGTGTGCGTGATGGGCCGCAACGGGGTCGGCAAGACGACGTTGCTCAAGACGGTCATGGGCACGCTCACGCCCACGGCGGGCCGCATCGCCTTCGACGGGCGGGACGTCACGCGGCTGCCCACGCACCAGCGGGTGCGGGCCGGCATGGCGTACGTGCCGCAGGGCCACGTGTCGTTCCCCCAGCTCACCACCTGGGAGAACCTGCGCGTCACGCTGGAGGCCACCGGGCACCGCGACCCGGCGGCGGTGGACGAGGCGCTGGACGTGTTCCCCGCGCTGCGGCACCTGCTGCGGCGGCCCGCCGGGTTCCTGTCCGGCGGTCAGCGCCAGCAGCTCGCCATCGCGCGGGCGCTGATCACCCGGCCCCGGCTGCTGGTGCTCGACGAGCCGACCGAGGGCGTCCAGCCGTCGGTGATCGACGAGATCGAGGTCGCGATCGAGCGCCTGCACCGCGAGGCCGGGCTCACCGTGCTGCTGGTCGAGCAGTACCTGGACTTCGCGCTGCGGCTGGCCGACAGCTTCGTGGTCATGGACGCGGGCGAGGTCGTGCACGCCGGTCCGGCCGAGGAGCTGCGCGACGAGGAGGTGCGCCGGATGCTGGCGGTCTGACCGGACCTACCGCCGCCGCGCCGCGGCCTGGCGGGCGAGCGCGCCCGCGCCCACGATCAGCAGCAGCGCCACCAGGCCCCACCGGCGCTGGTCGCGCACGTTGTTGTTGGTCGGCGAGATGGTCTGCACCTCGCGCTCGGGCACGGCCAGCTCCCGCGGCGCGGGCGGCTCCGCCGGCGGTGGCAGCTCCGGTGGAGGGGGCGGCGGTGGCGGAGGCGGTGGCGGCGACGCCGGCGGTGGTTGTTCCGGCGGGAACGTCGGCTCCGGCACGAACGGCTCGGGCTCCGGTGTGGTCGGCCTCGTGGTGGTCGTCGTCAGCCGGGGCGGCTCGGGTGTCGTCGTGGTCGTGGTCGTCGTCGGCGGCACGGTGGTCGTCGTCGTGGTCGGCGGCACCGTGGTCGTGGTCTTCGTGGTCGTCGGCGGCGTGGTGGTCGTGGTCGGCTGGGTGGTGGTGGTCGTGGTCGTCGTGGTGGTCGTCGGCGGCGTGGTCGTGGTGGTCGGCTTCGGCGGCTCCACCTCGGTCAGGCAGCCCGAGGCGTCGATGGTGTGCAACGCCTGCCGCACCGAGATCTTCGTGACCACGCCGCTGCCGTCCAGCGCCACCCGCCACAGCGTGCTGTGGCCGTCGTCGTTGTTGTTCGTGGCGTAGAGCGCGCCGTCCGGCCCGAGCGTCACCGCGCCGTAGCTGCTGCCGCCGGGCAGCCGCCCGGCCCCCGGCACCTCGCTCGTCCGGCCGGTGCGCGGGTCGATGGCGACCACCACGGCGCGGTGGTGCTGCGCCGCGACGCCGTAGAGCCGACCGTCGGCCGGGTTGACGTCGAAGTCGTCGACGGTCACGCCCTCCCACTGCCACAACCACGCCTGGTGCACGACCTGCCCGTAGGTCGGGCTGTCGGGGTCGATGTCGACCGAGTTCAGCCACGGGCCGGCGCGCACCACCAGCCGCTCGTCCACCACCGCGCCCGCGGTCGCGTCGCGCAGGAGGTTCGAGGGCGGTGTCGGCTCGCCGACCACCCGGCCGTCGCGGTCCAGGGCGACGAGCCCGCCGCGCTGGTCCACGCCGTACACGAGGTCCTGCCGGGCGGAGAACCCGATGGCGTTCACCCGCACGTCGAGCGCGCCGAGCGAGGTCGTCTCCCCGGACGGCAACTGCACCCGGAAGACGGTCGAGGGGCCGTGGGCCCCCGCCTCGACCTGGATGACGGTGCACACGACCTGCGCGAACGCCTCGATCATCCGAACCGCTCCACGGCGGCCTTGAAGGCGTCGGGCGTCACCCCTGCGCCACCGCCGAACGGGTTCTGCAACTGGTAGGTCGCGTACAGCAGCAGCGTGATGGTCGCGGCCAGCGTGGCCACGATGAGCACGTGCGTGCGGATGCGCGGCCCGCCGAACAGCAGCGGCAGCATGATGGTCAGCACGCTGCCCGCCACCAGCACCAGCCACACCACCGAGCTGACCCCGCCGCCCGCCGCGTCCAGCCGCTCCTGCCTGGCCTGGTAGACCTGCCAGAGCTGGTTCGCGGCCTCGGTCTTGCGGTCGACCTGCCACTCGTCGTCCGTGGACGCCTCGGCCACGACCCGGCGGAGCTGGTCGAGCTGCGACCAGCCGGCCGACTGGAAGTCGCGGCCCTCCACCATGCCCGGCCACTCGTCGTTGATGACGGACTCGGCGTACTGCCGGGACAGCTCCCGCACCCGCGCGCCGGTCTCCTCGGACAGGGCGTCGCTCGCCCAGGTGGCGGCCACGAGCCCGTCCGCCTCCCGGTACGCGGCCTGGTCCGCCTGGCTGACCCCGTCGAACAGGGCGATGAGGACGAACGCCACCAGGACCGCGTGCAGCCCGGCCACGATGGTGAACACCTGCCCCGCGGCCTCGTTGTTGGCCGAACGGCCCTCCAGCTCGCCGTACCTGCGGATCAGGTAAGCGAGGACGGCGGCCACCACGGCCGCGCCGGCGACCCACAGCAGACCTGTGAGATAAACGCTCATCAACGCCCTTTCGTCACTTGCGTGAATTCCACAGATCCGCCGATTTCACTCCTAGGGAAGCTAGTGAGCGACTCGATCCGGTGAGAAGGACGTTCATCCGAGTGCCATGGAATACCAGACTGTCAGGTGATAAGGACGCGTCGATGCACCGCGCGGCGGCCGAGCAGCCCGCTGGAATGCGGGGAGATCCATCCCATCGAGCTAATGAGTTAGACCGATGGAGTTATTTTCGCTGTGACGTACCGTCGCCAATAATCCGGAATCGGCGTTCACGCTGCGGACACCCCGCGCCCCGACCGCCCGGGGTCAGGGTCGGCGCGGGCCGCCGAGCACGACGCGGGCCAGCACGTCGGGGCGCAGGATCGACGTCGGCGGCTGGAGGAGGCCGATCGTGCGGATGAACGCGGTGGCGGCCGCGGGGTCGTGCGTGGCGACGCGTTGCAGCCGGGCGACGTAGCGGTTCAACGCCCTGGTGGACCACGAGCGGTGGCCGGGGATCTCCGGCAACGCCAGGTCGCCGAGCGCGTTCAGCCGCCACACCGGGTCGATGATCCGCGCGGCGGCGCGGAAGAACCGCGGCGCGAGGTCGTCCGGCCCGTCCCGCAGGCACTTCCGCAGCGCCTCGGCCTCCAGGGCGGCGACCGTCATGCCCTGGCCGTAGATCGGGTTGAAGCTGCACAGGGCGTCCCCGAAGACCAGCAGGCCGCGCGGGAACCGGCGCAGCCGCTCGTAGCGGCGGCGCAGGCTGGCCGGGAAGCGGTGGGTGCGGATGGCGGTCAGCGGCTCGGCGGCGGCCACCGCGTCCTGCACGTCCGGCGGCGCGGACCGCTTGAGGAACGCGAGGAACCCCGCCTCGTCGGTGGGCGGGTGGTCGCCCGCCATGCCCACCTGGGTGACCATCCAGCGGCCGTGCTCCTGCGCGGCGAACGCGAACCCGGTCGTCCGGCCGGGCACGGGTCCGACGAGCGTGAGCCGGTCCGGGAACGGCGCGGCCGGGCGGACCAGCCGGCTCGCGTAGACCATGTTGACGTCGATCCGGTCCTCCGCCGGGGTGGGCAGGCCCAGCGACGCGAGCCACGACCGCGCCCGGCCGGACCGGCCCATCGCGTCGATCACGAGGTCTGCCGGCAGCACCTCCTCCGCGCCGTCGCGGGACACCCTCGCCCCGGTCACGCGATCGCCCTCGACCACCGGGCCGACCACGTCGCGGCCGGGCACGAGCCGCACGCCCGGCAGCTCCGCGACCCTGGCGCGCACCGCGCCCTCCAGCATGGGCCGGGTCGTCTGGACGTCGGACGCGCCGGTGTCGGTGCGCGCCAGGGTGTGGCCGGCGAGCACGAACCGCGCGTCCAGGGTGAAGCCGACCGGGACCGCGCCCGCCGCCACCAGGTCCGCGGTCAGGCCGGGGAACATCTCGTCGAGCGCCTGCTTGCCGCGCAGCAGGATGGTGTGGAAGTGCCTGCCCTGCGGCACGCCCCGCCGGTGCTCCCCGTCCCCGGTCAGCGGATCGCGGTCCACGACCGTGATCCGGTCGTAGGAGCCGACCAGCGCCCGCGCGGCCAGCAGGCCGCCCATGCTCGCGCCCAACACCACCGCATGCGTCATCCGGCGACTGTGGCAGTTCCGGGCCGCCGCGCGCTTATCCGGGCATGCGGTTCTGCCTGGCGGGTGATCCCGCCCCGCGGGCCGGGCGGTTCGGTCGGGGTTCCGACCGGCCCCGCCTCGGGTGCGGGCAGGGCCGGTCGGGTTCGGCCGGGTTCGTCAGAAGGTGAGCCGCCAGGCGTCCACGTACCCGGTGTCCTGGCGGTAGACGTCCTGGACCTTGAGCCGCCAGGTGCCGTTGGCCGGTTCGGACGACGCGTTCACCGTGTAGGTGGCGACCACGTCGGGCGCGCTGGAGCTGCTCGCGCTCTTGAGCCGGTAGGTGGAGCCGTCCGGCGCGACCAGGTCGATCACCACGTCGCCGCTCCAGCTGTGCCTGATCTCCACGCCGACCTTCAGGGTGGACGGCGCGTTGCCCGCGACGCCGCTGACCGTGACGTCGCTGTAGACGGCCGCGCCCGCGTCCGGGATGGCCACGTCGGCGAGGTTCTCGAACACCTTGCCGGGCGGCTGCGGCGTGCCGCCGAGGTCGGCCGCCGCCTGCGCGATGGCCGCGGCGAACGTGCTGACCTCGGTGTAGACGCCGGGGTTGTCCGGCCGCGCGCAGCCGTTGCCGTGGCTGACGATGCCGACCTGCACCCACGCGCCGTTGTCGTCGCGCCGGAACATGGGGCCGCCGGAGTCGCCCTGGCAGGTGTCGACGCCGCCGCCGAGCTTGCCCGCGCACAGCTCGGCCGCCGGGATCAGGTCGGCGTAGTACGGGTCGGAGTTCTTGCACGTGGTGTCGTCGATGTAGTCGACGTTCGCCTTGAGCAGGTAGCGGGACTGGCCGCCGTTCTCCCGGGTGGCGCCCCACCCGGCCACGGTGAACACGCCGGTGTTGTAGGCGGGGGTGGTCGCGATCGGCAGCAGGGCCGCGCCGGTGATCGGGCCGGCCAGCTTGACGATCGCCCAGTCGCCGCCGGTGGACGTCGGGTAGGTGGGCGAGCGGTGCACGTAGGTGGACGTGCGGGTGACGCGCGAGGCGTCCTGGAGGTCCACCACGCCGTAGGTGGCGGTGATGGAGGTGTTGTTGCCGGTGCGGCTGACGCAGTGCGCCGCGGTCAGCACCAGTTGTTCGGTCAGCATCGAGCCGCCGCAGCCCATGGACAGGCGGACCATCCACGGGAACTCGCCCTTGGCGGCCTGGGCGCCGCCGACGACCATCGGCGTCGGGTCGCCCGCGTCCGGTGGCGGTGGGGCGGCGGTCGCCTGGCCCGCGAAGGCGGCCAGGACGGCGACGATGCCCGCGCCGAGGGCGAGCGTCTTCCTCACGGTGTCGCGCACGGTCTGTCCTTCCCGCGCCCGGCCGGGGTCGTGCTCGCAGGGGTGGCCGGACGTCGAGATCGCAGGGAACTACCCAGCCGGCCCCTCTGCCGGCGACTCATCGTGCGTGGCGGAAGGCTTGCTCACAATCCGACGATCGACGGGAGTTCCTCCGCCGGCGGCCATCGCTGCGGGAACGCGGTGCGGGGGTCACCCGATGGTCGACGCGACGACGGTCGGGGCGGCCGCGCCGAGGAAGAAGACGCCCTTGTAGCCCGGGGTCTCGAAGCCGGCGCTCGGGTTGCGGCGCAGGGTGGACGTCTCCACCGCCAGCGTGCCGGTGCGGTCGTTGCTGACGAAGAAGATCGCGCCGCCGCCCTCGTTGGCCTTGTTGTCCTCGACGAGGCTGCCCGCGAGGCGGACCGTGAACGTGTTGCCGTCCGCGTGGATCGCACCGCCGCTGCCGCCGCCCGGCGTGCCGGGGCGGGCGGGGTTGGCGCCGTGGCCGACGGCGGAGTTGTTGCGCAGCACGCTGTTCAGCACGACCCACGACACGCCGAGGCCGCTCAACGCGCCGCCGTTGGCGCACCGGCCGCCGTCGAACGTGCTGCCGACCACGTGCACCGGCAGGCCCTGCGACTGGCCGACCACGCGCAGCGCAGCGCCGCCCAGGTCCGGCCCCGTCGCGCCGCACTCGTTGCGCAGGAACGTCGAGTTGACCACCTTCACCCGCCCGCCGCGCACGAACACCGCGCCACCGCCTTCGGCGGCGCCGGCCGCGTTGCCGTCCACCAGCGCCAGGTTCTGGATCGTGAGCCGGGGGTGGTCCTGGTCCTGGCAGTGGGACGTGGTGATGCCCAGCGCCTCGTCGCACGTGTTCTGGTACAGGATGCGCCGCTGCCCCGCGCCGCTGAGCGTGACCAGTCCCCCGCCGTCCAGCACGACGTCCGGCGCGGCGTCGTTGCGGACCTGCGCGGTCACGGTCATCGTGATCGTGACCGGGTCCGGGCCGCAGTCGAACGTGATGACGCCGCCGGCCGCGACCGCCGAGACCACCGCCTGGGAGGTGCAGCCCGCCGGCGTCCCGTCGCCGATGACGCGGGTCGGGCGGGACGTGTCGACGGCGGCGGCCTCGGGCGGCACCGCCGCGCCGCCGTCCGGGTTGCCCGCCGGCGGGGGTGTGAAGCGGCTCGTCGTCGTGGTAGTCGTGGTGGTGGTGGTGGTCGTTGTCGTTGTGGTGCCGGTCGTCGTCGTGGTGGGCGGCGGGGCGGCGGTCGGGGACGACGTGCACCCGGCCAACACCAGCAGGACCACCAACGCACGACGCGGCATGCGGGCGACCTTAACGTGCGACGGCGGGCCGGCCGACTTGACTTCCCCAGGTGTGAGTGGTTGATTACACCTCATGCCTGCCGCGAGCGCCCGCCGACTGTCGACCGCCGAGGAGCGCCGCGAGACGGTCCTGCGCACCGCGCTCGGCGCGTTCGCCGCCCGCGGCTACTACGGCACCACCACCGGCGAGGTCGCGAAGTCCGCCGGCATCTCCCAGGCGTACGTCTACCGGCTGTTCCCCGACAAGGAAGCGCTCTTCCTGTCCGTGGTGGAGCACTGCTTCGCGCGGATCAGGGAAAGCCTCGCCGACGGGGTCGCCGCGGCCGAGGGCAGCACGCCGGAAGCCGTCCTGCACGCGATGGGCGACGCCTACGCCCGCCTGATCGCCGAGGAGAACACGCTGCTGCTGGTCCAGATGCACGCCCAGTGCGCGGCGATCTCCGAACCGGCCGTGCGCGAGGTCGTCCGGCGGGGGGTGGCGCGGATGGTCGAGTACGTGCGCGCCCTGTCCGGCGGCGGCGAGGAGCAGGTGCAGGAGTTCTTCGCCCGGGGCATGCTGTGCCACCTCGTCATGGCGGTGGACGCCGACGGCGTCGACGCGCCCTGGGCCAAGACGCTGGCCCAGGGCATCCGCCACTACTGATCCCCGGTGCTCAGACCCCGGCCGGGGCGCACGGCGACGGGAGGGCGGCGGCCGCGGCGGAGGCCGGTTCGGTGACGGGCGGGCCGTAGGAGGCGGGCCGCGTCCCGCCGCAGGAGTTGACCCAGTGCACGCCCTGGTACTCGTACGTGAAGAACAGGTACTCGGTCCCGACGGCCAGGCTCGGCAGCCCGCACGCGGCCACCTGGTCGTAGGTCCGCACCTCGACCGCGTCGGCGACCTGCCCCTTGTACTCGACGCCGACCCGCACCGCGTAGCGGTACCGGTACTGCTGGGGCTCGTGCACCTTCGCGGTCACCAGGCCGGTGAACACGTAGGCGGCCCGCGCGTAGCGCTGCGGTTCCTGCTCGCCCGGCACGCACTGGCAGGCACTGGCCGAACCGACGGTCACGGCGGTCAGCAGCCCGGCCACCAGCGCCAGCACACCGGCCGCGCGGGTCAGGTGACGCACGAGCACCATGGGACACCTCCGGAGGTGGAGCGGACATCCGTCACGGCGGTGTCCTCCACGGTAGCCGCCGGGGAACGCCGCCGACCACGGCCGCGCGCAGGCCGCCTGCTCCGTCGAACAGCCCAGCACCCGGTGGCGGAACAGCGGACGCGTCACGTGCCGGACGCGGGCCGGCGGTACCGGTGCGTGACGTCCTCGCCCTCGGGCAGCACGGCGGCGAGGTCGACCCGCACCCGCCGGGGCACGACCTCGGTGCCCGTGCCGAACGTGACCGGCATCGGGGCGCCCGGGGCGGCGAGGTCGTTGCGATGGCGTCGTTTCAACGCGTTCTCCGCGGCGACGACCGCCTCGTGCCGGGCCGCGAGGACGTGGACGGCCGACGCGCCGGCCCGCAGGTGCGCCCGCACCCGACGGTCGTCGCCGCGGCCGAACTTGTGCACCCGCCCGAAGCGGACCAGGTAGAGCAGCGCCGGGTCGTCGCGTCGGGCCCGGTGCGTGCGCGAGCCGGGTTCGGGCGGGCAGGCGGCGCACTCGGTGCGCCCCTTGCGGAGCAGGCCGATCGTGCCGCACGCCTCGTGGCGGCCCCACGTGCCCATGGAGGTGGAGCGGGTGCGGACGCCGAGCCACGGCAGCCCCCACACGTCGCCCGCGAGCAGCGTCCACCCCGGCCGCCGGTGCGCGTCCAGCTCGTTCGCCAGTGCCGTGGCGGCCACGAACTCCGCCGCCCCGCGCACCGGAACCGGGCGCCGGGCGTCGAGGTCGAGGAACTGGCGGACCCGCCCGGTGTGCCCGCCGGCGCGCAGCAGGTCGGCGGCCAGGCCGAACACGGGCAGGTCGGGCGCGCTGCGCTCGTCCAGGCAGACGTGGCAGCGGACGTGCCACCCCGGCCGGAACGCCCGTTCGGCGCCGCAGCGCAGGCACCGGTGGAACTCGATCGCGGGCAGGGCGAGAAGGAGTTCCATCGAGCCGGTGGCGATCCGCGCGCACGGCGGGCAGTGGGTGAACCACGCGACCGCGACGCCCTTGCCCAGCACGGGATCGCCGCAGTTGACGCACGTCCGCACGACCGGCCGCCCCGCCGTCACGCGTACCCGTCGAAGGGCTCGAACACCCGGTCCCGCGCGGCGAGGTCCCAGCCCAGGACGTTGCGGTCGCTGCGGCTCGTGGCCAGCTCGCGCACCACCGCCGTCATCGACCGCCTCGTCCGCGTCCAGCCCGCGACCGGGTTGCCGCTCAGCCGCACGACGTGCCACCGGTCGGGATCGGGCGTCCACGGCAGCCACCCGAGCAGGCCGCCCGCGGTGTCGTCGGCGAACGGGACCACGCCGCCCGGTTCGGGGAACGGCGGGTAGGAGTCGAACTCGTCGCGGTGCCGCCCCACGACCTCCCGGGCCGGCTCGAAGTCCTGCACGACCCGCGTCAGCGACGTGCGGCTCTGGACCAGGTTGAAGATCCGCAGGACGTCCCGCAGCAGCCCCGAGGGGAACCGGGCCATGAACCGCTTGTAGTCGGCGGGCAGCGGCGTCCGCAGCCGGCGCTCCACCTCCTCCCAGCCCACCCGCGGCGTGACGGAACCGGACCACCCCAGGGCGGACGCGGTCTCGTCCACCAGGTCGCGCACGGCGCTCATCGGAACACCGACCCCCCTTCGATGATCACCGACGCTACCGCGAACCCGGCCCGCCACCACGGGTTTCGGCCGAACCCGTGCTCCCCACCGGGATGATGGGGGCACGGGTTCGGCGTCGGTCAGCCGTTCGGCGTGGTGATCACCGAGAACGTCGACCCCTGGCTCGCCAGGCGGGCGCTCAGGTCGGTCAGGATCGTGTCGATCGGCACGTAGTTGTTCAGCTCACCGGCGTAGCAGGCGCCCGACCGGGACTGCTGGCTGCCCTCCAGGATGCCCAGCGCGGTGTGGTCGACCTGGCTGAACAGCGGACCGCCGCTGTCACCGGCGCGGGCGCAGATGTCGGTGTTGATGCCGACGTCCGTCGACAGCACGCGACCGCAGCGGGTGCCGACGAGGTAGCCCTCGCCCGCGCCGCTGTCCACCGAGTCCGGGTAGTTCACGGCGCTGGAGCCGGAGCCCGACGCGCACACCACCCAGCCCGCCTTCACCTCGGCGAGGCCGTGCACGCCGGTGATCAGCTCGTCCACCGACGTGGCCTGCTGGCCGCACGGGGTGTCGGCGTTGCTGTCCGCGCCGCCGTTGCGGCAGTACTTCAGGACGCGGTTGCGGTTCGTGTGGCTCTCCAGCCACGTGTTCGCCGCCGCCGCGTCCACGTAGGGCAGGGCCGCGTAGTCGTACGGGTAGGAGTTCTTCTCGATGCCGTGCTGCTGCAGCACCGGGGTGCCGTTGTGCTCGGTCGGGGTGTTGTTGGTCTTCGTGGCCATACAGTGCCCCGCGGTCAGCACCCACGCCTTGCCCGGGTGGCCGCCGCCGGTCGACCGCAGGTTGAAGCCGGCCGTGCAGCCGCCCCAGGTGCCGTTGTCCCGCTTCATGTCCAGCCGCAGGCCGCCCCGCATCGGGCCGTGGTTGGTGCAGTAGAGCGGGTGGCAGAAGCCCCAGTCCACGTTCGGCGTGGACAGCGGCTCCGGCCGGGGCAGCACGGCGGTCCGCACCGCGACGCCGGTCTCGGCGGCGAGCGCGCGGCGGACCGCCTCGCCCTCCTGCGCCCGGGCCACGGACAGCTTCTCCTGCGCCACCCACGGGCGCTCCCACACCACGACCTCGTTGTCGCGCTCGTTGACCGCGGGCAGGTACACCGCGTCGGAGCCCGCGCCCACCCCGGCCGCGATCCGCTCCTTGGCCGCGGTCAGGTCGGCCAACGAGTGCCGCACGGCCTGCGTGCGGACGTGCGCCCGGTCGGGCAGGTCCTTGAGGTGCCGCCGGGCCGCGGCCGGGTCGGTCATGGCCACGACCAGCACGCCGGCCGTCTGGTCGAGCCACATGCCGCCGTACTCGGCGGGGTTCTCCTTGCGCAGCACGCCGTCCAGGCGCACGGCCTCCTGCTGCAGTTCGAGCCGGCGCAGCGCCTCCCGCTCGCCGACGCCGTAGCTCTCGACCAGGTACCGCACGGATTCGGCCACGGCGGCCGGGTCCAGCGTCGTGCGCGCCACCGGCGCGGCGGAGGCTCCCCCGGTCGTGCCCAACGCGGTCGCCGCGACGACCAGCGAGGCGAACAGGGCCCCCAAGCCCTTGGCTCTACCCACGACATCTCCTTGTCAGGTGGATGGGAAACATGAGCATTCAACAGGTCGTGAACGACTCACGGTGCGGAATGCCCGCCGGGCGGGACACGGTCGAGTAGTCCTGCTCACCTCTTCCATGCCGCGGACCGGACGTTCGGTTGTCCTCAGGCGTCCAAGAAGGGGATCAACTGCTCCTCCTCGGCGGACAGGTGCGCCTCCAGCTCGTCGATCAGCTCGTCCACGTCCGCGCGCAACGTCCCCGCGTCACCGCGGTCGAGGGTCTGCCGGAGGCGGTCCAGCAGGGCGGCGATGCGCTCGTGCTCCTCGCCGAGCCGGTCCAGCGTCGGCGCGAGGTCCGGGAACCGCTCGCGCAGCGCGGGGAACGTGCCCGTGTCCTCGGCGGTGTGGTGGAACCGCAACCCCTGGCACGCGGTCAGGCAGTTCACCTTGAGCTGCGCGCCCAGCACGGGCCCGGCCGCGGCGACCTCCCGGCGGATGGTGGCCAGCTCGCGGCGGAACGCGTCGTGCACGAGCTTGAGCGCCGCGCCCCAGCCGGACGCGTTCGGCGGGCCGCCCGAGACCTGCTTCAGCGCCACGACGGGGATCCGCCGGGTCGTCCTGGCCTGGTAGGCGGCCCACCCCGGATCGGACTCGACCGCCCGCGCCCACAACTCCTCGCGTTCCGCCCCGGTCAGCACGGTGGCCTCCGCCTCGTACGTGAAGACGCCGTCCTCCACGGTCACCCGCGGGGTGGCGACGAGGTTGTGGAACCAGTCCGGGTGGCGGGGCGCGCCCGCCGCGGACGCGATCACGACGATCCGGTCGCCGTCGGGCAGGTAGGCCACGGGGTTGGTGTGCCGGGCGCCGGTGCGCGCGCCGGTGGTCGTGAGCAGGATGAGCCTGCCTCCTTCGAAGGGGCCGCCGACGCGGCCCGCGTTGGCGCGGAACTCCTCGATCACCTGTCGGTTGAAATCCATCTGCGGTTCGACTCCTGATTCCGGGCAAGACTGATTCTGGGCACGACCGGACGACCACGGGTGAAATGCGCCGTGGTTTTCGGTGGAGGTTTTGTGAAGACGCGCGGGCACGGCGGTCCGCACGGGGACCGCGACACGCGCGGTACGGCGTCGAAGCGCCCGGGTGTGGGTGGTGCCCGGGGTCGGGTGCGTCGCGCCTACGTGCGCGGAAACCCGGGGATCCCCGGTGTGCGGCGGCGGGCCCCTGGCCCACCCGGCGGTCAAATCCCGGCCGGGTGACTCTCTCGCTCGTGGCCCAAGGCCGACCCGGCAGTCACGGGCGCGACTTTATCCGGTGAATGCGCGGTCGGGCAACTCCGCATTTCGCGCGGTGGTCGGCCGTGCGCAATTCCGGTGGTTCGGTCGCGGGGGACCGCCGCGGCACGGCGGTCCCCGGTCGGGCTCAGGCGCGCATGACCGTGGCGATGGGGATGCGCGCCGCCCGCAACGCCGGCACCAGGCCGCCGAGGACGCCCGCCACCAGGCCCGCGATCACCCCGGCCACGCCCGCCTGCCACGGGAACGCCGTGCCCTCCAACGACGGGAACCGCGACCCGAACAGCTCCAGCGCCACCTTCAGCCCCACCGCGCCCGCGCCGATCGCGAGCGCCGCCGTCAGCAGGCCGGTGAGCAGCGTCTCGGCCAGCACGATGCCCGCCAGCAGCATCCGCGGCGTGCCGACGGCCCGGCGCAGCGCGAACTCCTCGACCCGCTCGCCCACGGTGGCCAGGCCGACGTTGAGGATGCCCGCCACGCCGATCAGCAGCACCAGCGCCGCCATGCCGAGGAAGATCCAGCGCATCAGCGCCAGCTCCGTGGACATCCGCTTCAGCGTCTCCACGGTGTTGACGTGGATGGTGTCCGCGGCGGCGCCCGCCGCGACCAGCCGGGCGCGCAGGACGTGCTCGACCTCGTCCGCCGTCGGCGACATCAGCACCTGCAGGCCGGGGCCGTTGCGCCCGCCGGCCATGCTCGTCACCGGCAGCCAGTTCAGCAGCTCGTCGGCGCGGACGTAGGCCGCCGGTTGGTAGCCGCCGTCGTTCACCACGCCGATGATCCGCGGCGTGGGGTTGGACGTCGCGCCGTCGACCCGCATCTCGGCGGGCACGTGGTAGCGGGTGAACGCCTTCGCCGCCTCCTCGTTGAGCACGATCCCCGGCGCCAGCGACGGCGCGCCCCCGAAGTCGAGCCACCGCCCCTGCACCGGGCGGTACGGCCGGAACTGCCGGATGTCGCCGGTCAGCCCGACGAGCTGCAACTCCACCGCCTGGCCCGCCGGGGCGCCCGCGTCGCCGTCGGACACGGGGTAGCAGCCGGACTCGTCGCACCGCATCTGCGGCCCGCCGTAGCCGGGCTGGTCGATCGGGCCGCCGCCCTCGTTGATCGGCTTCACGCCGGGTTCGCCGATGACCGCCCGCGTGGTGGTCATGGCGACCGCGTCGGTGCGGCCCTCCAGCACCTCCAGCGCCACCGGCACGTTCCGGCCCTCCGGCGCGAGGTAGATCTGCCGGGTGCCGTCCTTGCCCTGGTACATCTCGACGTCGGCGAGCATGGCCCGGTTCGCGATCTCCGCGCCGGCCTGCACCACGACCACGGCGAGCACGCCGAGGAACAGGCTGACCATCGACAGGAACGTGCGCAGCTTGCGGGCCCGGATGCCCTGGCCGCCGATGATCAGCGACGACCGGAGCCTGCCCGACAGCCTCATCACGCGACCACCCGCTGACCGGCCGGGCGCAGCAGGCCGTCGGACAGGTGCAGCACCCGTCCCATCTTCGCCGCGTGGTCGTGGTCGTGGGTCACCAGCACCAGCCCGCAGCCCTGCTCGGTGGCCTGGCGCAGCACCTCGACGACCAGGTTGCCGGTGTCGGTGTCCAGCGCTCCGGTCGGCTCGTCGGCCAGCAGCACGCGCGGCTCGCGCACCAGCGCGCGGGCGATCGCGACGCGTTGCTGCTCGCCGCCGGACAGCCGGGGCGGCTTGTGCTTGGCCAGGTGGCCGATGCCCACCCGCTCCAACGCCGCGAGCACCTTCGCCTTGCGCTTGCGGCGGGGCAGCCAGCCCTGGCCGTTGACCAGCGCCATGGCCACGTTCTGCGCCGCCGTCAGGTGCTTGAGCAGGAAGAAGCGCTGGAACACGAACCCGAACTCGGCGCTGCGCAGCGCGGCGGCCTTGCGCTCGGGGATCCGGGTGATGTCCCGGTCGCCGAGCAGGTACCGGCCGCCGTCGGGCCGGTCGAACAGGCCGATCAGGCTGAGCAGCGTGCTCTTGCCCGAGCCGGAGCGACCGAGGATGGCGACGCTGTCGCCCGGGTGCACGGTCAGGTCCACGCCCGCGAGGATGGTGCGCGGCTCGTCCTGCCCCTTGAGGGTCTTGGTGACGCCGGTGAGCTGGATCAACGGCGTCGGCGGGGGGAGGGGCTGGGTGGTCACTTGCGCCCCGCCTCGGCCTCGCCCGGTCCCGCGGGCTCGCCGGGCGGCAGGTTCGGGCCCGGCACGGCGAGCGTCTCGTCACCCGTCAGGCCGGACTTGATCTCGACCACCTTGCCGTCGGTGAGGCCCAGCTCGACGTCGGTGGTCTGCTTGGTCCCGTCCGGTCCGACCACGTCGACCTTGCCCTTGCCCTGGCCGCCCGCGACCGCCTCGACCGGCACGACCAGCGCGTCCTGGGCGGAGGCGGTGACCAGCTCCAGGGTGGCGGCGGCGCCGTTGATCAGCTTCACGTCGGCGGGCGCGGTGCACACCAGGCGCAGGCCGGTCGGCTCGGAGGGCTGCTGCGGTGTTTGCGGCTGCTGCGGCACGGGCGCGTTCGTGGCCCCGGCCCGGGCGTCGTCGTCCGGGTCCGGCTGCACGGGCGGCGGAGGCGCGGGGACGGTCCCGGCCGGCAGCGCGGCGATCGTGCCGAGCAGGGCGCACGGGAACGGGCCGGGGCCGTTCTTGATCTGCGCCTGCACCGTGCCCTGCGCGGCGTCGGAGATCCGGTACGCCTGCTCGCCGTCGATCTCGGCGACGATGCCGTAGCCCGCGTACTTCGCCGACGCGATCGGCATGCCCGCGGTGACCGTGGCGCGGTCGTCGACCAGGCGTCCGCCGAACGTGGCGCCGGCCGGGACCTCGACGTTGTTCGGCTTGCCGTCCTGCCAGACCGTCGCGAACCGGGTCGGTCGGGTCGGCGTGGCGGTCGGCTCCGGCACGGTCAGGTACCGCACCTGGCCCGCGACCGGCGACACGATCCCGAACAGCGGGTTCATCGTGACCTTGCCGGTGAGGCTGACCTTGTTGGTCAGGTCCTGCCGGGTCGGCTTGGCCGTGGTCTGGACGGTGCCGCGCGGCGCCAGCTCCGGGTTGAGCGGCTCGGCGCCGTTCGACGTGCACGCGGCCGCGGTCAACACCACCGCGGCCAGTCCGCACGCGCGGACGAGGGCGTTCATGGACACCGATCCCCCCACTGCGAATCCCGTTCGGTTTCGCCAATTTACCCATAGGACGCGAACGGGGTGATCGAGGTTGCCCGGCCGGGCGATCTCAGGGCACGGCGTGCAGGTTGCCGTCCGCGCCGGCCAGGCACCGCGCCGCCCCCGCGCCGCCGGTGACGAACTCGGTGACGCAGCGGCCGAGCTGGGCGTGCGCGGCGGCGTTCGGGTGGAACGACTGCTGGGCCAGGTGGAGGCCGATCGCGTCCAGGCCGCCCGTCACCAACGCGTACGGGTCGACCGTCAGCCGCCGCTGCCACTCGCCCGCCGGGTTGTCACCCTTGCTGCACGCCTCGCGGTTCTCCGTGGCGCGGGAGAAGTCGAGGAACTTCACGCCCGCCCGCGTCGCCACGCCGCGCAGCGCCTCGGAGAGCTGGGGCACCGCGACCGTGCGGCCGTACGCGGCGTCGGCCAGGCGGAGCGGGCAGCCCTGGGGGCCGTGCAGCAGGCGGTCCATCTTCTCGGTCACGGGCGAGGCGTAGGACGTGAGGACCAGGTCGTAGGCGGACGGCGCGTAGCCGGCCTGGGTCATCGCGCTGCGGACGTCGCGGAGGGCGGTCTCCGCCTTCGGGGCCATGCCGGCCAGGCGGGCGGGCCACTCGCGTTCCAGCGCGGAGCGGCAACTCGGGCCGAACGGGTTCACCCACGCGGCGACGCAGTCGACCATCGTGTCGGCGAACCGGACGTCGTCGTTCGCGCCGACCTGGACGAGGACCGCGGTGACGCGGTACTGGCGGGCGATGTCGATCAGCCGGCGGGCCTGGGAGCCCTCGGTGTAGTGCGTGGTGTCGGCGAGGGAGACGTTCGCCGAGTCCGCGCCGGAGCAGGCGAGGTTGAAGGTGCGGTCGGCGAGCCGGGTGCGGTGCACCATGGCCTGGGTGGAGCGGTGGCACCAGTTGCCGTTCTCGCCCTCGGTGCCGGGTTCGTAGGACCCCGCGCCTTCGCCGGACATCGCGCTGTCGCCCAACGAGACCACCGCGGTCTGCCGTTCGTCCGCCGCGCCGGTTGCCGCCGGCGCCGCACCGCCCGTCGGGGTGGCACCGGCCGTCGGGGTGGCGAGGACCGTCGCCCCGGCGAGCAGGAGCACACCAACCACCGCACCGACCCTCATCCGCGCCTCCTCGGCGTCCTGGGCTGATCGTGCTCCGTCCGGCGGGACGTGCTCCGACCGTAGGGCGCGGGTGTCGCTGCGACAACGTCCGATCGGCTGGTTCCTCCGCGCCTTCGGGTGCCCGCAGACGTGATGGTCTACTGTGGACCCCAGGGTGGCGGTCGACTGCGGCCGGGGTGGCCGTGATCGGCCGTGGCCGGGGTCGCCGAAGATCACCCGAACGAGCGAACCGATCGTGAATGGAAAATTCGCCGGAACTTCCGGCCGGCGGTTTTCGTTGCCGGGAAAGAAGGAGGCGGCAAGGCGCGGCGGGCGTGGGCTGCGTCGGGGTGGGCGAGATTGGGAGTGGAGGTGGGCGAGGTTGGGATGGGCGAGGCTCCCCGCAAGACAGCGGTTGCCGCAAGACAGCGGTTGGCGAGCCGCAAGACAGCGGTCGGCCGAGATCAGCACCCTGATCCGCGTAGCCCCGTGCGGCGTCGATCGGGAACCCGATCCGCGTGCGGGAGCCTGATCCACGTGGCGTCGATCAAGGACCTGACCCGCGCGGTGCGGACGCGGCGTCGATCGCGCCGGCGGCGGCTGGACCCAGTCGCAAGGCTGCTGCTCGCGCCCACCCACCGGGCAGCGGCGAGCCGCCCGTCGGTCGCTCGACTTCACGCGAAGCCTCACCGACCCTCGACTTCGCGCCGACCCTCGACTTCGCGCTGAGCCTCGCCGACCGGAGCCTCGCCGACCGGTTGGCCGACCCGCTCCTCACTGTTTGGCGGCCGGCGTCACCCCGATGCGGCTGCTGTCGAGCATGCTGCCGTTGAGCGTGGAGATGGCGAACTGCGCTTCCGCCGCCGTGCTCATCGTGACGTTGCCGTACCTCCGCGAGACACCCGCGCCGTCCGTGGCGATGGTGCAGTCCGTCACCTGACCGCAGCTGCTGAACGTGTTCCTCAGGGTGTCGACGGTCGTGTTCACGCTCAGGTTGCTCACGTACAACTTCGTGCCGGCCACCCGCGCACCTCCCCGGTAGGTTGCCTTGGCCGCGACCGCCGGTCGTGCCGGCTGCCGGAGCCCGCCACACCACTGTCCCGGCGGCGCGCGGAGTGGTGCAACGGTGTTCACTGGGATGGACGCGGAAGGCGACGGCACCCGCCTGGCCGCGAGCCGCGCCCGACCATGTCAGTCCACTGAGGACGGTTCGCCCGGCGCCCGACCGGCCGATCGTGCGCGATGCCCGATCGGCATGCCGTGCGGCACGGACCGGCTTGGGTGGGCTCGGGCCGGTGCAAGGACCCACCGGTGGCGAGGTGCGGGGTGGGATGGGCACGTCGGGGTCGGGTCGGGTGAGGGCAGGGCCAAGGGGGTCAGGCCGGGGTGGGGGCGGGCTCGGTGTGGACGGTGACGGAGGCCAGGCGGGGGACGGCGCGCAGCAGGTGGCGTTCGACGTCGTGCGCGATGCGGTGCCCCTGCTCGACGCTCAGCGCCGCGTCCACCGCGATCGCCAGCTCGGCCCGCAGCACGTGGCCGGTCCAGCGCATTCGCACCCGGTCGGCCCGCACGACGCCCGCGACCTGGGCGGCGGCTTGTTCGGCCAGGTCGACGGAGGCCGGGTCGACCGCGTCGAGCAGGCGGCCGAACACCTCGGCCGCCGCGTCGCGCAGGACGAACAGGATGGCGACGGTCATGCCCAGGCCGACCAACGGGTCGGCGGCGGGGAAGCCCAGGGCGACGCCCACGCCGCCCAGGACGACCGCCAGTGACGTGAAGCCGTCCGTGCGGGCGTGCAGGCCGTCGGCGACGAGGGCGGCCGAACCGATTTCGCGGCCCACGCGCATGCGGTAGCGGGCGACCAGTTCGTTGCCCACGAAGCCGATCGCGCCGGCCGACGCGACGAGCCACAGGTGGCGCACCGGTTGGGGGTCGAGCAGGCCGCGCACCGACTCGTACCCCGCGTAGACCGCAGAGGCGGCGATCACCAGCACGATCACGACGCCGGCCAGGTCCTCCGCCCGCCCCAGCCCGTAGGTGAACCGGCGGGACGCGGCGCGGCGGCCCAGCACGAACGCGATGGCCAGGGGGACCGAGGTCAGGGCGTCGGCGAAGTTGTGCACGGTGTCGCCCAGCAGGGCGACCGAACCGGTGATCAGCACCAGCGCGGCCTGGGCGACGGCCGTCGCGAGCAGGGCGACGAACGACACGACGAGTGCCCGCATCCCGCGGCGGCTGGTCTCCAGTGCGGTGTCGATGCGGTCGGCCGCGCGATGCCCATGCCCATGTCCATGCCCATGACCGTGACCATGGCCGCCTGCTTTGCTCATCACGGCTGTCACCATACCTGCGCAGTCACGCAGATACGCAACCAAGTAGGCTGAACCCATGCACACCGCGCTGCCGGACTTCGACATGCCCAACGACGAGCAGGTCCACCTGGCGGCCGAGTCGTTCCGCCTCCTGGCCGACCCGACCCGGATCAAGGTCCTCTGGGCCCTGCTCCAGGGCGAGTCCTCCGTCGCCTGCCTCGCCGAACTGGCGGGCGCGGCGCCGACCGCGGTCAGCCAGCACCTGGCCAAGCTCCGCCTCGCCGGTCTGGTGAAGGGCCGCCGCGAGGGCACGTTCGTCTACTACTCCGCGGCCAACGACCACGTCCGGTCCCTGCTCGCCCAAGCGCTCTTCCACGCCGACCACGTCGACCGCGACCTCCCGCCGGCGGAGGACGCCGAGCAGGAGGTCGCGCACCACAGGCGCCAGGCGAACCGGAGGCGTTGACCCGCCGCGAGGGGATCGCGGCCGTTTCACCCTTACGTCGCAACGATTTTGGCATATCAGTGCAGCTCAACGGGTATCCGAGGCTCCCCACCGGTTCGACGAGGAGCAGGATCATGGGCATCACCACCCTTGGCCACGGGAGGCGTGATGGCGCAGTCGCGTGACCTGATCGACATCCGCAGCGGAGACCTCTTCCACCAGCCCGTCCCCTACGGCCTGGTGTACCCGACGTGCACCGCGGACGGCGAAGCGCCGCCCAGCCAGCGCGGCCGCACGTGGGAACACCTCACCGCGTCCGGCCGCGTGCTGCAACCGGTCTCCCGGTGAAGCGCGGCAGCAGTCCCCCGACGGGGCCGCAGGCGACCGCCTGCGGCCCCGTTCCCGTCACGCGCACCGCGCTCGGCCGATAACGTCACGCCCCGGAGCGAAGGGGGCGCGACGTGATCCTCGAACCGTTCGACCCGTGGCGGGCCGACGAGGCGGACCTGGCGGGATACCACCGGGTCATGCGGGACAGCCTGGCGGTGGACGAGCCGGGCGAACCGGCGCCGACGTTCGAGGACGTGGTGGCACGGTTGCGCAACCCGTTCCCCGGTGTCGGCCCGGCGGGTTTCTGGGTGGTGCGCGACGGCGGTCGGATCGTCGCGTACGCGTACGCGCGGTTCCCCGAGGACGAGAACAGCCACATCGCGGTGGCGACGGTGGTCGTGCACCCGGAGTCACGTCGTCGGGGCGTCGCCACGCGGGCGCTCCGCGCGCTGCTGCCGGAACTGCGGCGGCGCGGGCGCACCGTGATCGAGGACTGGCGGCTCGTGGAGGGCGCGGTGAGCGCCGAGTGGGCCCGCCGGCTGGGCTTCAGGACCGTGCGCGCGGTCGTCTCGATGTCGATGGAGGTCGCCGACGCGGACCGGTCGCGGTGGCCGGTCGGCCTGCCGCCGGGCTACCGGGTCGTCCGGTGGTCGAACGAGACGCCCGAGGAGGTCGTCGCGTCCTACGCCGCCGCGCGCAGCGCGATCCACGACGCCCCGATGGGCACGACCGAGTTCGTCAATCCACAGTGGACTGTCGAGCGGATCCGGCGGAGCGAGGCGGGGTTCCGGGACGACGGGGTCGAGCAGCGGGTGGTGGCGGCCGTGCACGAGGCCACCGGCGAGGTCGTGGGGCTGACCGAGGTGGTGGTGTTGCCGCGCGACCCGGGCACGGCGCACCAGGGCGACACGGCGGTGCTCGCCGCGCACCGGGGTCGCGGCCTGGGCCTGGGGTTGAAGGGCGTGATGGCGCACTGGCTGGTGGAGGACCACCCGGCCCTGGAGCGGACGCGCAGCTTCACGCACGTGGACAACGAGCACATGATCCGGGTCAACCACCGGCTCGGCATGGTCACGGAGCGCACCGAGCTGGTGGTCGCGCACGACATCGACGCCCTCATCGCCACGATGGGATGACCGACGCGGTCAGCCGGACGGGGCGCGGGGTCAGCCGGCGGCGAGGAGCCGGTGGTCGTCGTGCACGAGGCCGAGGCCGTCCACCCACCGCGCCACGGCGGCCGGGTCGGGGCGGACCGGGCCGCGCAGCCGGGCCAGCACGAACGGCGGTTCGGCGCTGTCGCTCTCCACGGCGAGCGACCAGCCGCGGGCCTCGTCCCACAGCAGGGCCACGTCGCGGTCGGCGAACCCGGGCAGGTGGCCGTCGAGCGCGAGGTACGCGCCGAGCCCGCTGCCGTGGTTCTGCAGGCAGGAGGACTCGCCGCTGAGGCCGAGGGCGCGGGTCACCCGCGAGACGTAGGACAGCACCGCGCGCACCGCGTTGTCGTCATCGAACTCCCAGTCCACCTCGCACCACCGTCCGCCCCCGTAGTTGTCGTGACCTGGGGGTAACCCGATCGCGTGATTTCGAAACCCGAACGTTCGGATTGTTGGATCCGGGCAGGTCAGGGCGCTACCGGGCCGGGTTCGCGGTGCAGGGTGACGCCGAGCCAGTCGACCGAGTCCCGGGTCGGCCCGGCGGGTGGGGCGGCGACGAAGTTGGCCGCGTCGTCGACGCTGCCGGTCCCGTCGTAACGGGCGGTCAGCGGGTACGGGAACACCGGCCGGGTGCGGACCACGCGTCCCCCGGCGTCGCGGCCGGTGGCGATGATCCGGTCGGGTGCGACGCCGTCCTCGACCCACGCGAGGAGGTCGCGGATCGGGTCGACGCCGGTGAGCCGGTCCCCTCCGCCGCAGTGGTGCAGGCCCGGGACCATGAACACCCGCGCCCAGGAGCGGAGGTCGCGGTCGCGGCGTCCCAGCCGTTCGTAGTAGTCCAGCAGGGCGCGCGGCGGGACGCCCTCGTCGGCCCAGCCGTGCCAGAGGAGCAGCTTGCCGCCCGCGTCCCGGAACTCGTCCAGGTCGAGGCTCATGGCGTTGCCGCGCACGCCCTCGACGTTGACGCGGGCGAACTCCTCGGCGGTGAACTCGACGTCGGCCAGCGACGAGCCGGGCTCGTCGATCGGGTAGGCGAGGTTGGCCAGGTAGTGGTCGGCGAGCAGCGCGGACACGGAGTCGTGGGCGGTGGGCGCGATCCAGCTCCGCCAGCCCAGCTCGGAGCCGCGTTCCTGGCCGGCCGGGTAGAGCCGGCGGCCGGCGGGGTCGCGGGGTCCGGCGTAGAGGCGGCGCACGACGTCGAGCTGCGCGGGGGTGAGGCAGTCCTCGACGCCGGGCGCGCAGCGCAGCGGTTCGGGGTCGTAGTCGCACCGGCGCGGGTCCTCGATGAGGCCGTCCACCAGGCCGTCGATGCGGTCGCAGTGCCGCACGACGGCGGCGTGCAGCAGCGGGAGCCGGTCGGCGGTGAGCACGGGCCGGCCGTCCGCGCCGAGGTTGGTGCGGGCGAGCCACGCCTGGTAGAGCACGAGCGGGCTGTGGTAGTTGGCGGGCGCGCCCGCGATGACGCCGTCGAAGTCGTGCGGGTACCGCTGGGCCAGCAGCAGCCCTTCGCGGCCGCCGTTGGAGCAGCCCGTGAAGTAGGAGAACGCGGGCGGCTCGCCGTAGAACGCCTCGATGACGCGCTTGGCGGCCAGGGAGACCACGTGCGGCGCGCGGAACGCGAAGTCGTCGCGGGCGGCCTGGTCGTCGGCGGCCCACCGGGTGTCGGCCGACCGCACCGCGCCGCGCCCGACGTGCCCGTCGTCGGTGGTGGCGACCGCGAGGCCGCCGATCTCCGGGCCGCAGTCGGGGAACCCGGGCGTGGTCAGCTCGCCGCAGAACCCGCCGCAGCCGTACTGGAGGTAGCGGCCGGTGTAGGTGGTGGTGGGCAGCTTGAGGTGGAACCGGACCGCCGGCTCGACGTACCCGAGCACGGCGCAGTGCGCGCGTTCGACGCCGTCGGGCACCGGCTCGGCCTGCGTGACGTGCGCGCGGGTGCCGGGCAGCTCGTAGCGGCCCACCAGGTCCGAGCACTCGGCCACGGGCCGGTTCGGTCCACCCTCCTCGGCCGGCGAGGCGGCGATGATCGCGGCCAGCAGGGCGGCGACCAGCCCGAGGGCCACAACCCACCGGAACACGCGCACCTCCTCCGCGCCCATTCTGCCGATCCGGGTCGGGCGGTCGGGGCCGCGGGGTGGTGTCGGGTCAGGGACGCGGTGTGCGGACGGCGAGCGCGGCGAGGTCGTCCAGGTACCCGGCGGTGAACCCGCCGGCGACGTTCTCCGCCTCGGCGATCACCACGGTGGCGCCGTCGACCAGGTCGGAGTCGTAGTTGTGGGCGGTGAACGGCACGTCGGCGATCCGCAGCAGCGAGCCGGGCAGCGGGGTGATGTCGCCGGTGCCGTGGATGTCCTCGACCCGTTTGAACTCGCGCGCCCGGTCGCGGTCGGCGAACTCGACCCAGGCGAGGAACACGACGGCCGTGCTGCCCCGGTCGTCGGTGACGGTGAGGAGCATCCGGTCGAGCGCGACGCACGGCGCGACCTTCAGCAGCTCCTGCACCCGGCCGAACGAGTGGGACACGCACTCGGCGTCCTCCCGGGTCGCCCGGTCGACCACCCGCAGGCCCTCGTCGCGCCACAGCTCGTCCGGGTCCGCGGGCGCGGCCAGGCCACCCGCGCCGAAGGCCACCACGCCGGCCACGGCGGCGGCCGCGATCACCCCGCCCGATCCCACGCGTCGCCACCTCCACCGCCGAACCCGTACCGGTCACCCACTGGTACCCGGTTCGACGGTAACTCCCACCCGGGGAAGCGGACAGGGTTCGGCGCGGCACCGGGACGACGGGTGATCGCCGGAACGGGCGGCGACCCGGGGCCGGGCTACGAGCGGAAGGCCGTGACGACCGCCGCCATGTCCACGCCGCCGCCGACCCGTTCCGCGGCCTCGCGGTACTGCCCGTTCAGCACGCGCATCAGCCGGTCGTCGGTGCCCGCCTCGGCCATCGCCGCGACGATCAGCTCGCTGTCCTTGACCGCGCCGTCCAGCCCGAACGACGGCGGGAACTCGCCGTCGATCATGGACCGCCCCTTGACCTGCGCGTACGTGCTGTCGACCGGGCCGCCGGCGATGGCCTCCAGGAACGCGTCCGGGTCCAGGCCGAGGCCGCGGGCCAGCGCCACGGCCTGCGCGGTCGCGGCGGTGATCGACAGCACCCACGAGTTCGCCGCCAGCTTGAGCCGCTGGCCGTCGCCGGGCCGCTCCCCCGCCCACACGGTGCGGATGGCGAGGGCGTCGAACACCGGCGTGACGAACTCGCGCAGCTCGACCGGCCCGGCCGCCAGGACCGTGAGCCTGCCCTGCTCGGCCGGCGCGCGGGTGCCGAGGACGGGCGCGTCGACGTACGGCACGCCGTGCGTGGCGGCCAGCTCGGCCAGGTGGCCGGTGCCCTCCAGCCCGACCGTGCCGCACTGCGCCCACACCGCGCCGTCCTCGACCGACGGCAGCGCCTCGGCCATCACCCCGGCGGTGGAGTCGGCGTCGAACAGCATCGTGATGACGACGTCCGCGCCGACGACGGCGCTCTTGGGGTCCTCGGCGACCACCGCGCCCTCGTCGGCGAGCGGGCGCGCCTTGGCGACGCTGCGGTTCCACACCACGACGTCCAGCTTGGCCCGCAGCAGGCTCCGCGCCATGCCGGCGCCCATCAGACCCGTTCCCAACACCACCACGCGCATGGGCTCAAGATTCCACCACGGGCGGCGGACCGCATCACGAAGGCAGGTAGCGCGGCGCCCGGCGGGCGTCGGCGGCGCGCTCGAACGCGGCGGCGACGCGCAGCACCTCGGCGTCCCGCCCGTGGCCCGCCATGAACGACACGCCGATCGGCAGCGGCCCGGCGAACCCGGCCGGGACGGTGGCGTTCGGGTAGCCGGCCACGGCGGCGGGGGTCGAGGAGCCGAGCAGGTAGTCGTCGCCGTCGCCGTAGTCGGTCCGCCACGCCGGGCCGTTGGTCGGGGCCATGACGACGTCGAGCCGGTGGGTCGCGAGCACCTCGTCGATCGACCGGCGGGCCAGGTCGGTGGCGGTGCGGCGCTGTTCCCGGTAGGCGGGGTCGGTGAGCGGCGGCGCCTGCTCGGCCTCGAGGAGGATCTCCTGGCCGAACCGGCTCAGCTCGACCGGGTCGGCCTCGTTGAACGCGATCAGCTCGGTGATCGTCCGGGGCGCGCCGGGCCGGGTCCGCAGGTACCGCTCCAGGTCGTGCTTGAACTCGGCGATCAGCGCCGGGAACTCGGCCGCCTCCACCCGGGCTCCACGTCGACCACGGTCGCGCCGGACCGCCGCAGCACCTCGACCGCGGACTCCACGACCCGGTCCACGTCGGCGTCGAGGCCCGCCTTGCGCCACACGCCGATCCGCTTGCCGCGCACGGACGCGGTGTCGAGGCCCGCGGCGTGGTCCGCACCCCCGCCCTCCAGCGCGGACATCAGGATCGCGGCGTCCACCACGTGCCGCGCCATCGGGCCCGCGGTGTCCTGCCGGGACGAGATCGGCACGATCCCGTCGCCGCCGACCCGGCCGAGGGTGGGATTGAGGCCGACCACGCCGTTCTGCCCGGCGGGGCACACGATCGACCCGTCGGTCTCGGTGCCGACGGCGACCTGCGCCAAGGACGCCGCCACCGCCGCGCCCGAGCCGGACGACGAGCCGCACGGGTTGCGGTCGAGCACGTGCGGGTTGTGGGTCTGCCCGCCCACCGCCGACCAGCCGGAGGTGGAGGACGTGGAGCGGAAGTTGGCCCACTCCGACAGGTTCGTCTTGCCGAGCAGCACCGCGCCGGCGGCACGCAGGCGGCGCACCAGCGCGGCGTCGTCGCGGGGCGGCACGAGCAGGGCGCGCGACCCCGCCGTGGCGCCCATGGTCCGGGTGTCGATGTTGTCCTTGAGCAGCACCGGGATGCCGTCCATCAGCCCTTTCGCCCGGCCTTGCCGACGCCGCCGGTCGCTCTCCTCGGCCTGGGCGAGCGCGTCGGGGTTCACCGCGACCACGGACCGGACCAGCGGGTCCACGGTCCGGATGCGGTGCAGGTAGGCGCGGGTCAGGTCCACCGCGGTGAGCGTGCCGTCGGCCAGCCGGCGCTGGAGCTGCGGGATGGTGGCCGCGTCGAGGTCGCCGACCGGTCGGGAGCGGGCGTGGGCCGGCGGTGCGACGACGAGCACGCACAGCAGGGCCGTGAGCAGGGTGCGCATGGGCTCACCACAGTCGCGCGCCGGGTCGTGGTCAACCCGCCGTTGGTCGGCCGCGTCGACTCGTACCGGGTCGGGCGATCCCCGTTCGGGGTCCGGTCGGCTCACCCGTCGGCGGACGCCTGCCGGACCCGGGCGTGCAGCCGTTCGCGGATCTCGTCGGGGGTGTAGGCGCGGCGCTTGCGCTCCGCGCGGGCGATCACCACGCCGGTCGCGGCGACGCCCGCGACACCGGCCAGACCGAGGAGCTTCCACCAGCGCACGTGCCTAGGCTACCGGGATGGCGGGAACGAAGATCGGTCTGGACGAGGCGGTCGAACTCACCCGAACCGGCGACGTGTGGCTGTTCCGCGGCCGGTCGGTGGCCGACCGCGCGATCCGGGTCACCACGAACAGCCCGGTCAACCACGTGGGCATGACCATCGCGGTGGAGGACCTGCCGCCGCTGATGTGGCACGCCGAGCTGGGCCGCTCCCTGCCGGACGTGTGGACCGGCACGCACCACCGGGGCGTGCAGCTGCACGACCTGCGGGACGCGGTGCTGGTGTGGGCGCGCCGGTACGGGCAGCGGGCGTGGCTGCGGCAGCTCGACCGGCCGACCACCCGGGAGGAGGACGACGCCGCGCTCCGGGCGGTGGCGCGGCTGAACGGCACCCCGTTCCCGTCCACGGCGCGGCTCGCCACGAGGTGGCTGCGCGGCCGGCTGCCGACCCCGCGCAAGACCTCGGACGCCGCGCTGGAGACCGCGTACTGCGCGGAGGTCGTCGCGGTGACCTACGAGGCGATGGGTCTGCTGCCCGCCGGCCGCCGGGCGAACTGGTACGACCCGGGCCGGTTCTGGAGCGGCGACGAGCTGGACCTGCTGGGCGGGGCCCGGCTGGGCGAGGAGATCGCGGTGGAGATCCCGGCCGGGATCACGTGAACCGGCCGTGCCGGGCGCGGGACCGCCCTACCATGCGAGCGGTGATCACCCGTTCAGGTTTGGCGCTGGTGGCGGTCCTGCTGGCCGGTTGCGCGCCCGCGGCGGACGTGCCCGAGCCGCAGCCGGGGACCGGGCTCCTGGGCGCGCTCGCGCTCGTGCGGGCCACCGACGAGTCGGCCGTGCTGGTCGAGTACGGCGACGTGGCGGCGGTGCGGGCGCTGCTGGCCCGGGACGCCGACCGCTTCGGCGCGTTGCGCGGCTACGGCTACTCGGGCCTGGCCGGGCACGGGCACGTGCTGCCCGACCTCGTCGGGTTCGACCCGGCGCAGGCGGCCACGGCGTTGCGGGTCGGGCAACCGCCGGCGTGGGCCGCCGTGCTGCGGATGGACGTCGACGTGGCCGCCGTGGACGGCAAGCTCGCCGCGCTCGGGGGCCGCCGCGCCGACTCGGGCACCTGGATCACCGCGGCGGACGACGAGCTGGTCCCGACCGGCCCGCTCGCGGAGGCCGGGATCGTGACCGGGTTCCAGCGGGTGCGGGTGGAGGCGGGCTCGGTGAGCCACGCGCCCAACGCCGAGTCGCTGGCCTGGGTCACCGAGCCGCCGGACGGGAAGTCCCTGGCGGCGGACCCGATGGTCGGCGAGCTGGCCCGCTGCCTGGGCGAGGTGTCGGCGGCGTTGATCGGCCGGCCGAGGAGCGGGCTGCCGCTGGCGGCGGGCGTGCGCACGACCCCGGACGGCGGGACCACCGAGGTCGTGTGCGTGCCCGACGAGAACCCCAACGCGCTCATGGACCTGGTGCGCACCAACCTGGAGACCGCGCCCTGGTCCGGGCTGCTGCCCGGGGCGTCGGTCGAGCGGCCCGACGACCAGACCGGCCTGGTGCGGGTGCTCGCGCCGACCCCGCCGGACGCCCGCGCGGGCCGGGTGCTGACGGCGTTCCAGCGGGGCGAGCTGCCCGGCCTGGTCGGCTGACGGCGGTCCGGCGCGGCGAACCGCCCGGCCTGGCCGGCTGACGGCGGTCCAGCAAGGTGAACCGCCCGACCTGGCCGCTGACGGTCGGTTCAGTCGAGCCGCTGCGCCGCCCGCGCGCGACGGGCCGCGACCGCCGACCCCGACTCGCGCCGCGCCATGCGGCGCAGCACCGCCGGCGCGACCAGGAACCCCGCCACGGCCCACGCGCCCAGCACCAGCGCCGTCTCCGCGTGCCGCCACGACCCGGCGACCTCGGCCGCGGCCACCGCGTCCGGCAGCAGCGCCGACCGCAGCCCCAACCCCAGCCAGTACAGCGGGAACACCTGGCCGACCGCCTGCAACCACCCCGGCAGCGCGGTGATCGGGTAGAACACGCCCGACACCGCCGCCAGGGCCATGACCAGCAGGGTGACGAGGCCCAGGCCCCGGGCGTCGCCGAACACCGCGCCCAGCACCGCGCCGATCGGCAGGGTCGCGAGCAGGCCGAGCACCAGCACCCACGCCGCCGTGACCCACGTCGACACGCGTCCCGCCTCCAGGCCGTCGAACAGCGGCACCGCCGGCGCCAGCACGAGGAGGAGCACGGCGATCGTCGTCGCGGCCTTGCCCAGCACCCGGCCCACGACGTAGGCGAGCACCCCGTCGGGGGTCGCCTTGGCGCGCAACAACGTGCCGTCCTCGCGGTCCAGGGTCAACGCCATCGCGAGCCCCACCAGGCCGGTGAAGACGACGTTCATCGCGAGGACGCCCGGCACCGCCTGCGCGCCCAGCGGGAAGTCCACGCCGGGGATCGCGCCGTCGCCGAACGCGTGCAGCACGACCAGCGCGACCGCCGGCAGCCACAGCCAGCCCAGCAGCTCCCCCGCGTTGGTCATGGTGTGGCCGAACTCGATCCGGCCGCGCCGCACGCCGGCCCGCACCGCCACCAGCCGGGCGTTCACGCGGCCACCGCCTCGGACTCGCGCACCAACGCCAGGTACGCGTCCTCCAGGCTCGCCCGCCGCACTTCCAGGTCCGCCACGGCCGGGCCGTGCTCGGCGAACAGCTCGCGCACGTACCGGGTGGCGTCCGGCACGGTCACCACGTGCGCCTCGCCGCCGAGCCGGTACCGCACCTCCGCCTCGCCCGCGAACCGGGCGGCCAGCTCGTCCGCCGTGCCGTCGGCGACCACCCGGCCGGCCACCAGGACCACGATGCGGTCGGCCAGCTTCTCCGCCTCGGCGAGGTCGTGCGTGGTGAGCAGGATCGCGGTGCCGGGCAGGCGGCGCACCAGCTCGTGGAACGCGCGCCGCGCCGCGGGGTCGAAGCCCACCGTCGGCTCGTCCAGGAACAGCAGGTCCGGGTGCCCGACCAGGCCGACCGCGACGTCCACCCGACGCCGCTGCCCGCCGGACAGCGTCCCGAGCCGCGCGTGGGCCCGGTCGGCGAGGCCGACGAGCCCGATCAGCTCGTCCGGGTCGAACACCCGCTCCCGGTAGGGGCGGTGGAGCAGGGCCAGGTAGGACAGCAGCTCGCGGACCCGCCACCGGCCGTGGTCGCGCCACGACTGCAGCACCACGCCGAGCCTGGCCCGCCACGCCTCGTCACCGCGGTCCGGGTCGACGCCGAGGACCCGCACGTCGCCCGCCGAACGCCGGCGGAAGCCCTCCAGGACCTCGACGGTGGTGGTCTTGCCCGCGCCGTTGGGGCCGAGCAGCGCCACCACCTCGCCGGGTCCGACGGTCAGGTCCACCCCTCGGAGCACGTCGGTGGGGCCGTACCGCATGCGCAGGCCGCGCACGTGCACCGCGAGCGGTTCCCGCTGGTTGTCACCGGTTTTCATGGCTTCAACCGTATCGTTGAAGTTCTTCGTTGAAGGTTGTGCCGACCGACCGCAGGCCAGGTCCGTGGAGGTTCCGGTAACCTTCAAACACCCGGTGAACGTGGAGGCTTCGCGGTGGGACTTCGCCCGGTCGACCTGGCCCGCGCGGCGGGCATCTCGGCCCAGCAGGTGCGCAACTACCTCGACGCCGGGGTGCTGCCGCCGGCCGAGCGGTCCCCGGCCGGGTACCGGCGGTTCGACGACCGGCACCGGCAGGCGTTGACGACCTACCGCGCGCTCGGCCGCGGCTACGGGTGGGACGCCGCCAAGGCGATCATGCGCGCCGTCCACGCCGGGTCGCCGGACGTGGCGCTGGCGCGGGTGGACGCCGAGCACGCCGCCGCGCACGAGCAGCGGCTGGCGCTGCGGGCGACGGCCGAGGCGTTGGAGGCGGTGGCCGGGCACCCGCCGGACACCGTGCCGCGCGCCGGGCTGCGGGTCGGCGAGCTGGCGGCCCGGCTGGGCGTGCGGCCGTCCGCGCTGCGGGTGTGGGAGGCGGCGGGGCTGCTGCTGCCCGGCCGCGACACCGACGGGTACCGCCGGTTCGGCCCGACCGACGTGCGGGACGCGCGCCTGGTCGCCATGCTGCGGCAGAGCCGCTACCCGCTGCCGTCGATCAAGCCGATCATGGACGAGTTCCGCAGCTCGGGCGGCGCGGAGGCGTTTCGCGCGGCCGGCACCCCGCGCGAGGCCGACCTGGGCCGGCGGGCGAGGGCGATGCTGGAAGCCGCCGCCGCCCTGCACGGCTACCTGGTCAGCCCGGCCTCGTAGGCGACGATCGCGGCCTGGACCCGGTTGGCCACGCCGAGCCGCTGGAGGATCGCGCTCACGTGCGCCTTCACCGTGCCCTCGACCAGGTCGAGCCGGCGGGCGACCTCCTGGTTGGACAGCCCCTCCCCCACCAGCGCCAGCACGTCCCGCTCCCGGCCGGTCAGCGCGGCGACCCGCCGGCGGGCGTCGTCGCGGCGGGTGTGCCGCCCGTCGCGCAGGCCGGCCACGACGCGGTGGGCGATCCTCGGCGACAGGTAGGCCGCGCCGTCGGCGACCGCGCGGACGCCGATCAGCAGCTCGCGGGGGTCGGCGGCCTTGAGCAGGAAGCCGTCGGCCCCCTCGCCCAGCGCCCGTGCCACGTGCTCGTCCTCGTCGAACGTCGTCAGCACGAGCACCGCGGTACCCGGCGCGACGCGGCGCAGCTCCGTCGCGGCGGCCAGGCCGTCCAGGCGGGGCATCCGGATGTCGAGGAGCACGACGTCCGGCCGGTGGACCAGCGCCAGCTCGACCGCCTCGCGCCCGTCGGCGGCCTCGGCGACCACCTCGATGCCCGGGTCGGTGCGCAGGATCGCCTTCACGCCGGCGCGGACCATCGCCTCGTCGTCGGCCAGCAGCACGCGGATCACGCGCCACCCCGCTCCGGGATGCGCGCCGTCACGGTGAACCGGCCGCCCGCCGCGCCCGCCGTCACCGTGCCGCCGAGCAACCGCACCCGTTCCGCCAACCCCGCCAACCCGCTGCCACCCGACACCGCCTCACCGGTCCGCCCCGCCGCCTCGCCGCCCGGCACCACCGCGCCGTCCTGCCCGACCGACCCCGCGGCCGGCCCCGCCGCGCCGTCCTGCCCCGCCACGACGACCTGCCCGGCCGACGCGCCGCCGGTCGCCACCGCCCCGCCGACCGGGTTCGTCACGGTGACCAGCACCCCGTCCCGCTCCCGCCGCACCTCCGCCGTGACGGGCGCGCCGGGCGCGTGGCGGGCCGCGTTGGTCAGCGCCTCCTGCACCACCCGGTGCACCGCCCGGTCCACCAGCGGCGACAGCGGGGCGCTGTCGCCGGTCCTCGTCAGCACCACGGGCAGGCCCGCGCCGGCCGCCCGCGCCACCAGCGCCTCCACCGCCTCGTCCGGCGGGTCGAGCGGTGGAGCGCCCTCGCGCAGCACGCCGACGGTGTGCCGCAGCCGGTCCGTGGCGGTCACCGCGGACTCGCGCAGGCCGGCCGCGGCCAGGCGGGTCGGCTCCGACTCCGCGGTCAGCTCCAGCGCACCGGCGCGCAGCGCGATCAACGCCAGCTCGTGCCCGAGCGAGTCGTGCATGTCCGCCGCGATCCGGGCCCGCTCCCGCAGCCGGGCCTGCTCGGCGACCAGCTCCCGGGTCCGCTCCAACCGCGCGATCCGCTCCCGCCCCGCCTCGACCAGCTCGGCCTGCTGCCGCCGGAACCGGCCCGCGAGCCACGGCAGCGCCACCGACAGGCCCAGGCTCGCCAACGCCCCCACGCCCTCCCACAGCCGCACCGCGCCGAGGACGACCCCGACCGCCGCGACCGCGCCCAGCACCACCCCGCCCCGCCGCACGGGCAGGTGGCGGCCGTGCAGGTAGACCAGCACGGCCAGCACCGGGTACAGCACCTGCCGCCACGCCGGCAACGCGTCCGTGGCCACCCCGTTCGCCAGCCCCGCCAGCGCGAGCACCGCGAGGACCGCGCCGTTCCGCATGGCCACGACCCTAGTCCTCAGTGGACCGCAGTCGGAGCAGGCGGGCGACCGCGACCGCCGCCCCGGCCAGGGCCACCACCACGATCGTGATCGTCAAAGGCACGGCGAAGTAGGTCAGCTGCGCCCACGTGACCGCCCGGCCGTTCATCAGGACCGACACCAGGTCCGGGTAGGCGGCCAGGACCGCCGCCGGCGCCAGCAGGGGCACGAACCGCGCGACCACCCGCCACGCGGGCGTGCCCCGGCGGCGCCGCGCCCACCGGCCCGACCGCCGCACGCCGAGCACCGCGAGCCCGAGGGCCGCCGCCGCGACCAGGCCGAGCACCAGCTCGAACGCCTGCCGCCCGCCGCCGACCGGGTCCGGCTCCCGGCCCCGGGCCAGGGCGATCAGGCCGTGCAGGACGTCGTAGGTGTCGTCCTGCAACGACGCGTTGTTCGCCAGCACGGCGAACCCCTGCCCGGTGTCGGGCAGCACCGCCTGCACGGCCGAGTAGGTGAACAGGTTGCCGGGGTGCACCAGCTCCGCCACGCCGTCCGGGCCCACCCCGGGGATCCAGCCCATGGCGTAGTCGTCCACAGTGGACGACGTGTGCATGGCCCGCAGCCCCTCGGGGGACACCAGCTGCTCGCCGTGCCCGGCCTGGCTGATCAGCCACCGGCCCAGGTCGGCGGCCGTGGTGACGACCCCGCCCGCGCCGCTGGAGTCCAGGAAGCCGGGCAGCTCGGGCCGGCTCACCCAGACCCCGAACACGGAGTTGAACCCGTCGGCCGGCCGCACGTCCCCGGCCGTCACCGTGCTGCGGGTCATGCCCAGCGGCCCGAACACCCGCTCGTCCAGGTAGTCGGCGAACGTCCGGCCGCTCGCCACCTCCACCAGGCGGGCGGCCAGGTCGTAGTTCACGTTGCAGTACTCGTAGCGGGCGCCGGGGTCGGCCGCGAGCGCCCCCTCGGCGAGCTTGCCCGCGTAGTCGGCCAGGGAGGTCGCGGTCTCCAGCCCCGTCACGTCGATCGTGGTGTCGGAGAAGCCCGACGTCTGGTTGAGCAGGTGCCGGACCGTCACCCCGGCGAAGCGCGGGTCGGCCATCGTGAAGCCGGGGAGCTGGTCGGCCACCGGCTCGTCCAGCGCGATCCGACCGTCCTCCACCAGCGTCATCACGGCCATGGCGGTGAACGACTTGCTGACCGACGCGATCCGCATCGGCGTGTCGGCGGTCACCGGCGCGCCCGCGGAGTCCTCACCGTACCCGGCGGCGTGCACCACGCGGTCGCCTTCGGTCACCACCACGGACACGCCCGGCATGCCGGTGTCGTGCAGCACCCGGGCCATGTAGTCGTCGATGGAGCCCGGCGACGGCGCGGCGTGCGCGGCCGGGACCGGTGTCGGGGTCAGCAGGGCCGCGGCGGCGACCAGGGCCGTGATCAGGGCGTTCCTCATGCGGCAAAGCTAGGGACGGCCGCCCTGCGCGGGCATCGGACCACGGGCCCGGACGACCCCTGACGAAAGTCGGGGGTGCCTGGGAACGCTCTCGGTCGGGCCGGCCGCCGTCGCCCTCCGTTCACCCGACCCGGTGCGGTTAGGGTCGCGGCATGCCGGGGCAGGTCGAGTCCGAACTCCTCGCCGCCGTCGCGCGGTTCGCCGGACCGGTCCGCGGCGTCGGCGTCACGTTGATCAGCGCCTTCGGCGTGCTGTCCGTGCCGACCGAGGCCCTGCCGCTCGGGCTGGGGCTGTTCGGGCTGGTGCTGGTCGGCGCGGTGGCGGACTTCAGCTCGCCGAAGCCCGCGCTCGTGCTGGCGGTGGCCCGGGTGGTGGCGCTGTGCGCGGCGCACGACCAGATCGGCGGCACGGGCCAGTGGACGCTCAACGTGCTGACCACGACCGCGATCACGCTCCACTGGGAGTGGTCGCCGAAGGTCGCCGTGCCGACGACGGCCGCGCTGCTGGTGGTGCACGTCACCGCGGTGGGGTGGGACGGCGCGGCCGTGCTGCGGGTGGTGGTGGAGTGCACGTTGGCACGTGCGGCGTACCTCCTGCTGCGCCGCTCCTCGCGCCGGGTGGACGAGCTGCGCGTCCGGCGCGCGGCGTCGGAACGCGCCGAGGCGGTCGCGCTGGAACGGCGGCGGCGGGAACGCGAGTACCTCGCGCTGCTGCACGACACGGCGTCGGCGACCTTCCTGATGGTGGCGGTGCACGGTCGGGAGGCCGACCCGGCCGAGGTGGCCGGGTACGCGCGCCGCGACCTGGACCTGCTGACCGGCACGTCCGGCGTGCCGCGGGACAGCGCGGTGGACGTGGGCTCCTCGCTGCGGGCGGTCGTGGAGCGCAGCCCCCTGGCCGTGGACGCCCGGTGGGAGCCCGCCGAGGTGCCCGCCTCGGTCGCGTTGGCGCTGGTGCGGGCGGTGCGGGAGGCGTTGGCCAACGTCGAGCGGCACGCGGGCACCGGCGCGGCGCAGCTGCGGGTGCGGGCGTCGGACGGCGGCGGCGTCGTGGTGGAGGTGACCGACGCGGGCCCCGGGTTCGACGTCGGGGCGGTGTCCGGGCACCGGCGCGGGCTGCGCGGGTCGGTGGTCGAGCGGATGGCGGCGGCGGGCGGCCGGGCCGAGGTGACGTCCCGGCCGGGCCGGACGACGGTGCGGCTGGCGTGGCCGCATGGCTGAGCCGCGCGGGACCGACGGCACCGAGGTCGAGCGGCACGTGTTCGCCACGCTGCGGCTGGTGCTGCTCGGCGTCACGGCCGTGGTGCAGGCGAGCCTGGGCGTCGGGCCGCTGCTCGGCCACCCGCACCCGGCCGCGCGGGTCGCGTTCGCGGTGCCGCTGCTGGTCGTGCTGCTGTGCGGGGTGTGGGTGGTGCGGCGCCGGCCGCTGCCCGTGCCCGTGGCGGTGGGCGGCGCGGTGGCGGTGCTGGCGGCGTCCGCGGTGGCCACCGCGGTGCTGCCGCCGCAGGCGCACTTCGGCCCGGCGCACTGGTCGTACGGACTGGTCGGGTGGCACCTGCTGCTGTTGCTGCTGGACCGCGTCCCGGCGCTGCTCGCCGCGCAGGGCGCGCACCTCCTGCTCAGCGTGGGCCAATGGCTGCTCGCCGGCGCCCCGGACCGGGCGGAGATCGGCAACGCGGGCGTGGTCGTGCTCAGCGTGACCAGCTTCCAGGCGGGCGTCCTGGTCATGTCCCGGTTCATGCTGCGCACCGCCCGGCAGGCCGCCGAGGTCGCCGCCGAGCGGGAGCGCGCCGCGACCCGCGCCGCCCTGGCCGAGCAGTGGGGGCAGGACCTGCGCACCGGGTTCGCGGGCCAGCTCGGCACGACCCTGCCGCTGCTCGCGGACCTCGCCGACGGCGTGCTCGACCCGCGGGACGAGGGCACGCGGCGGCGGTGCGCGCTCGCGGCCACCCAGCTGCGCCGGCTGTTCGCGGAGAACGACGACGTGCCGGACCCGCTGGTGCACGAGGTCACGGCGTGCGTGCACGTCGCCGAACGGCGCGGCGTGGACGTGTCGCTGGCGGTCAGCGGCGCGCCCGTGCCGGTGCCGACCGACGTGCGGCGGGAGCTGACCGGGCCGGTGGCGGAGGCGTTGTCGGCGGCCCGCGCGCGGGCCAGGGTGAGCCTGCTGCGCACCGCGGACGAGGTGCGGGTGGCGGTCGTCGCGGATGCCGGGGTGGAGGTGGGAACCGCGACGGGTCGGGTCGAGGTCGAATGCGGCACGTACGGTCGGCACACGCGGATGGAGGCCAGATGGCGGACGAGCTGAGTGCGGTGGTGGTGGACGATCACCCGGCGGTGCGCGCGGGTGTCGCCTACTGGCTGGCCTCCGGTTCGCCGCCGATCCGGGTCGTGGCGAGCGGCGACGACGTGCGGGCGGCGTGGCTGGGCGCGGGCGCGGAGGCCGACGTGGTGATCCTCGACCTGCACCTGGGCGGACCGACACCGGTGCTCGGCGACCTGCGCCGGCTGGTCGAGGCGGGGCGGCGCGTCGTCGTGTACTCGATGCGCGCCGACGACGACATCGCGTTGCAGTGCCTGGAACTGGGCGCGTTGTGCTACCTGACCAAGGCCGAGGGCGAGGAACACCTGGTGCAGGCGACCCGTGCGGCGGCGGAGGGCAAGCCGTACACGCCGCCGTCGCTGGCGGGGGCGTTGGCGGGCGACCGGTCCGACCACCGGCCCGCGCTGTCGGCGCGGGAGGTGGAGGTGCTGGTCGAGTGGTTCCAGTCCGAGTCGAAGCCGTTCGTGGCGCAGCGGTTGGGCATCTCGCTGAGCACGGTGAACTCGCACCTGGAGCGCATCCGGGTGAAGTACGCGCTGATCGGGCGGGAGGCGCCGACGAAGGCGGCGCTGGTCGCGCGGGCGATCCAGGACGGCCTGATCGGCGTGGACGAGCTGTGACGGCCGACTTCGGGGCGTTCCGCTCGGGTTCGACCCGAACCACCCGGTGACCGCGACGGTCCGGAGGTGATCACGGCGGCGCGGTACGGTGGCGGGACACCGCCTCCCGCACATCGTTGTGATCACCGGAGGTAGCAGTTCATGAGGTTTCCCTTACGCGTCGGCTCCCTGTCGACGGCGGTCGCGATCGCCCTGGGCCTCGCGGTCGCCGGACCGGCCGGCGCGAGCCCGGTCACCCCGCAGTGGTCCCCCCGCGTCGACAACCCGTACGTCGGCGCGCGTGCCTACGTGAACCCCGAGTGGTCGGCGCGAGCCGCCGCCGAGCCGGGCGGCGCGGCCGTCGCCGGGCAGCCGACCGGCGTGTGGCTCACGAGCGTCGCCTCGATCGCGGGCGCGAACGGCCGCATGGGGCTGCGCGCCCACCTGGACGAGGCCCTGCGCCAGGGCGCCGACCTGGTCCAGCTCGTGCTGTGGAACCTGCCCGGCCGCGACTGCGGCTGGTTGTCCACCAACGGCGAGCTGGGCGTCGGCGAACTGTCGCGCTACCAGCGTGAGTTCATCGACCCGATCGCCCGCGTCCTGGCCGATCCGGCGTACGCGCGGCTGCGCATCGTCACCGTCGTGGAGCCGAACTCGTTGCCGTTCCTGGTGACGCACGTGCTGCCCCGCCCGGACTCCACCCCGGCGTGCGAGCAGGTCAAGGCGGCCGGCTCCTACACCGAGGGCATCGGGTACGCGCTGGCGCGGCTGGGCGCGATCCGCAACGTCTACAACTACCTCGACATCGGCCACCACGGCAGCATCGGCTGGGACGACAACCGGCTGCCGACCCTGCGCCTGCTGGCGAAGGCCGCGACCTCGGCCGGCAGCAGGCTGACCGACGTGCACGGCTTCATCGCCAACACGGCCGACTACTCCGCGCTGCGCGAGGAGTTCATCGTCAAGACGGTGATCGTCGGGCAGCACATCCGGCAGACCCGGTGGGTCGACTGGAACCCGTTCCTCGACGAGCTGTCCTTCGCCGGGCACTTCCGGGCCGAGGCGGTCGCGGCCGGGTTCCCGTCCGGCGTCGGCGTGCTGATCGACACGTCCCGCAACGGCTGGGGCGGCCCGAACCGGCCGACCGCGCCCGGTCCGGAGACGAACGTGGAGACCTACGTCGAAACCGGCCGGATCGACCGCCGGGCGCGGATCTACAACTGGTGCAACCAGGTCGGCACGGGTCTGGGCGAGCGGCCGGTCGCCGCGCCGGCGCAGGGCGTGGACGCCTACGTGTGGATGAAGCCGCCGGGCGAGTCGGACGGCGCGAGCGTCCCGCTGCCGATCGGCGACGAGAACTTCAACCGGATGTGCGACCCGACCTACGACGGCCGGCCGACGTCGACGTTCGACCCGACCGGGGCATGGTCGGACGCGCCGCCGGCCGGGGCCTGGCACTCCGCCCAGTTCCGGGAGCTGCTGCGCAACGCCCACCCGCCGGTGAACCAGGTCTTCAGCGGATAATCCGCTTCCGTCCGGATCGTTAGACTGGGGGCCATGCCCGCCATGGCCCCCACCCGCACCGAGTCCGACCTGTCCTTCCTCCTGGACCACACCGGTCACGTGCTGCGGACCCGGATGGCGGCCGCGCTGGCCGAGATCGGCCTGACCGCGCGGATGCACTGCGTGCTCGTGCACGCCCTGGAGGAGGAGCGCACCCAGATCCAGTTGGCCGAGCTGGGCGACATGGACAAGACCACCATGGTCGTCACCGTGGACGCGCTGGAGAAGGCGGGCCTGGCCGAGCGGCGGCCGTCGGGCACCGACCGCCGCGCGCGGATCATCGCCGTGACCGAGAAGGGCGCGGAGCTGGCCCGGCAGAGCCAGGCCATCGTCGACGGCGTCCACCGGGCGGCCCTGGAGTCCCTGCCCGCGCAAGCCCGCGAAGGGCTCCTGCACGCGTTGAACCTGCTGGTCAGCGGGCATTTGTCGACGCCGGTCGCGGCGCCGCAGACGGCCCGGCGGGCCCGCGAGAGCACCCGGTAGACCCGAAGCAGATTGTCTGTAACGAAACTATCCACTACGGTCCCTCCTGTTGCCACCGGACCAGGAGAGCCCCATGTCGTCCCCGCTCGCCACCCCGCTCGAAGCGCGCCCCGACCGCCGCCGGTCCGCGCTGGTCGTGCTGTCCGCCGCGATGTTGATGACGGTCCTCGACGGCAGCATCGTCACCGTCGCCATGCCGGCCATCCAGCGTGACCTGGGGTTCTCCCCCGCCGGCCTGAGCTGGACGGTCAACGCCTACCTCATCGCGTTCGGCGGCCTGCTGCTGCTCGCCGGCCGGCTCGGCGACCTGGTCGGCCGCAAGGCGATGTTCCTGGCCGGGAACACCGTGTTCACCGCCGCGTCGCTGCTGGCGGGCGCGGCCGGCACGCCCGGCCTGCTGATCGCCGCCCGGTTCCTGCAGGGCGCGGGCAGCGCGATGGCGTCGGCGGTCGTGCTCGGCATCCTCGTCACCCTGTTCACCGACCCGGCGGAACGCGCCAGGGCGATCGGCGTGTTCAGCTTCACCGGCGCGGCGGGCGCGTCCCTCGGCCAGGTGCTCGGCGGCGTGCTGACCGACGCGCTGAGCTGGCACTGGATCTTCTTCATCAACCTGCCGATCGGCGCGGCCACCGTGCTGCTGGCGGTCCGGGTGCTGCCGACCGACCGGGGCGCGGGCCTGGCCGCCGGCGCGGACGTGCTCGGCGCGGCGCTCGTGACCGGCGGGCTCATGCTCGGCATCTACACCGTGGTCGGGATCGAGCGGCACGGCTGGACGTCCGCGCACACGCTCGGCCTGGGCGCGGTGTCGGTCGCGTTGCTGGCCGCCTTCACCGTGCGCCAGGCGAAGGCGCGGACACCGCTGATGCCGCTGCGGGTCCTGCGCTCGCGCACCGTGGTGGGCGCGAACCTGGTGCAGGTGCTGACGCTGTCGGCGATGTTCGCGTTCCAGATCGTCGTCGCGCTGTTCATGCAGCGGGTGCTGGCCTACAGCGCCCTGGCCACCGGTCTCGCGATGCTGCCGGCGGCGGTCTCCATCGGCGCGGTGTCGCTGTTCGCCTCGGCCCGGTTGAACACCCGCTTCGGCGAGCGCGCCGTGCTGCTGGTCGGGTTGGCGCTGCTGGCCGGCGCGATGCTGAAGCTCGTCGCGGTCCCCGTGGACGCCGACTACGCGACCGACCTGCTGCCGGTCATGCTGCTGATCGCGGGCGGCGGGCTCGTGCTGCCCGCGCTGGCCTCGTTGGGCATGGCCGACGCGAAGCCGGACGACGCCGGCCTGGTGTCGGGGCTGTTCAACACCACCCAGCAGGTCGGCATGGCGGTGGGCGTCGCGGTGCTGTCCACGCTGGCCGCCGCGCGGACCGGGGAGGAACTGGCCGCGGGCGTGCCGGAGCCCGCGGCGCTGACCTCCGGGTACCACGTGGCCTTCACCGTCGCCGCGGTCCTGCTCGGCGCGGCGTTCCTGGCGGCGCTGACCGTGCTGCGCAAGCGCCGCTGACCCGCGTCCGCCGGTTCGCGGGGCCGTTGCCGCGGTCGCCACGCCCGCGCCGTGTGAGCAGGCGCACGCGGCGCGGGCGTCGGACGTGCGGGACGAGGCGGGTAAAATCGTTTCAGTAGCTAAGGAAGTCGGGTAGGCACACGTCGCGCGGTCACTGTCGACACGGGACACTGACAGGAGCGACGCATGACAGCGACCGTCGAGTCCACTGTGACCCGTCGGAGTGGCCGGGGCGGCGGCGCCGCGATGATCGCGCTGGCGCTGGGCGGCTTCGGGATCGGCACCACCGAGTTCGCCACCATGGGGCTGCTGCCGCAGATGGCGGCCACGTTCGACATCTCCATCCCCACCGCGGGCCACGCGATCAGCCTCTACGCGCTCGGCGTGGTGGTCGGCGCGCCGCTCATCGCCGGGCTGGCCGCGAAGCTGCCGCGCAAGGGCCTGCTCATCGGCCTCACCCTCGCGCTCGCGCTCGGCAACGGGCTGTCCGCGCTCGCCTCGAACGCCACCCTGCTCATGACGTCGCGCTTCGTGGCCGGGCTGCCGCACGGCGCGTTCTTCGGCATCGCCGCCGTGGTCGCCGCCACGCTCGTGCCGCCGGAGCGGCGCGGCACGGCGGTCGCCCGGATCATGGTCGGGCTCACCGTCGCCAACCTGGTCGGCGTGCCGGTCGCCACCGCCGCCGGCCAGCAGGTCGGGTGGCGGGTGGCGTACCTCGCGGTGGCCGTGATCGAGGTCGTGACGGCGCTGGCCGTGGCCCGGTGGCTGCCCCGCGTGCCGGCCGCGCGGGACGCGAGCGTCGCCGCCGAGCTGAGCGCGTTCCGCCGGCCGCAGGTGTGGTTCGCGCTGCTCACGGGCATGATCGGGTTCGGCGGCATGTTCGCCGTCTACTCGTACATCTCGCCGATCACGACCGAGGTCACCGGGTTGTCCGCGTCGGCCGTGCCGTGGGTGCTCGCGGTGTTCGGGCTCGGCATGACCATCGGCGCGACGGTCGGCGGCCGGTTCGTGGACCGGTCCGTGATGGGCACGGTGTTCGGGGCGATGATCGCGGTGACGGTCGTGCTGGTCGCGTTCGCGCTGACCGCCACCTCGGCCGTGATGGCGTTCGGGACGGTGTTCCTGCTCGGGCTCGTGTCGCAGGTGCTGGCCTCGGCGCTCCAGGTGCGCCTGATGGACGCCTCGCCCGACGCGCCGTCGCTGGCGTCGTCGTCCAACCACTCGGCGTTGAACATCGCCAACGGCGCGGGCGCGTGGCTGGGCGGCCTGGCGATCGGCGCGGGCTGGGGCTTCACCTCGACCGCGTGGGTCGGGGTCGCCCTGAGCCTGGCGGGCCTGGCGGTCGCCGCCCTCTCGGTCCTCCTCGACCGCCGCCACATCCCCACCTGACCCCACCCCCCGCGTGAGTCCAACCCCCACGTCACGTGAGTCCAACGTTCGCGTCGCGGGGGGGGAAACCTGGGCCCCCCCCCCGGTGCCCACACCCCGCGCCCCCCCGGAGGGCGGGGGGGTGGTGGTGTT
>NZ_JBHYXZ010000046.1:0-29954 GCF_042752395.1 Actinosynnema sp. NPDC059335
TCGGTCCGATAAGCACCCGAAGAGATGACGGCGGCCGTCACGAGCGTCGCGCCGAGCGGGGCCCGCCGCCGCCCCCCCCCCCCGCGGCCACCCCGGGGCCCCCCGCCGCGCCCGGGGAGGGCGCGGTGACCGGGTGGCGCGAGCTGGCCGCCGTCACGCTCGCTTCGTGAACGTGGCGCGCGCCCACAGGTAGCCGCCGAGGGCGATCCCGACGCACCACGCGACGGCGGTGGTCGCCACGGCGGGGTCCGGCGCGCCGGCCAGGAGGCCGCGCAGCGTCTCGATGACCGGCGTGAACGGTTGGTGCTCGGCGAACTCCCGCAGGCCGGGCCCCATCTTCTCGGCCGGCACGATGGCGCTGCTGAAGAACGGCAGCATGACCAGCGGCACGGACGCGAGGCCCGCCGTCTCCGGCGTCTTCGCCGCCAGCCCCAGGGCCACGGTGAGCCAGCCGGTCGCGAAGCCGAGCAGCACGACCACGCCCACCACGCCGAGCCAGTCGAGCGGGCCCGCGGCCGGGCTGAGCCCCAGCAGGAACGCCACCCCGACCAGCGCCGCCACGGCGACCAGGTTCGTCAGCACGCTCGCGACGACGTGACCGGTCAGCACCGCGCCGCGCGAGACGTCCATGACCTTGAAGCGGTTGATGATGCCCTTGGTCATGTCCGAGTTCACCGCCGTGGCGGCGGCGCCGAGGCCGTAGCAGACGGCCAGCAGCACCAGACCCGGTGTCGCGTAGTCGATGTAGTCGACGCCGACGTCGAACGCGTCGCCCATCATGTAGACGAACATCAGCATGACGATGATCGGCATCAGGACCGCGTTGAAGACCGAGGTCGGGTTCCGGACGAGGTGCCGGACGTTGCGGCGCAGCATCACCGCCGAGTGGGATCGGGCGCTCATCGCGCGACCACCTCCGTGTCGTGGCCCGTCAGGGCGAGGAAGACGTCGTCGAGGTCCGGCGTGTGGACGGTCAGCTCCTCGGCCGGGAGCGAGTACTCGTCCAGCCGGTCGAGCAGGCCCCGCAGCGACCCGGTGCCGCCGTCGCCGGGGACGCGCAGGACCAGCGCCTCGTCGTCGCGGGTGGCGCCGGGGAGGACCCGCGCGGCCGCGTCGAGCCCGGCGGCGGTGGCGAACCGCAGCCGGACGTGCGTGCCGGGGACGCGCCGCTTCAGCTCGTCGGGCGTGCCCTCGGCGACCACGCGGCCCCGGTCGAGGACCGCGACGCGGTCGGCGAGCTGGTCGGCCTCCTCCAGGTACTGGGTGGTGAGGAAGATCGTCGCGCCGTCGGCCACCAGCTCGCGGATGATCGTCCACATCGTGCGGCGGCTGCGCGGGTCCAGCCCCGTCGTCGGCTCGTCCAGGAAGATGATCCGCGGGCCGCCGACCAGGGTCATCGCCAGGTCGAGCTTGCGGCGCATGCCGCCGGAGTAGGTCGACACGGGCTTGCGCGCCGCGTCCGCCAGGTCGAACCGCTCCAGCAGCTCGCCGACGACCCGCCGGTCGGCCCCGCGCCGGAGGTCGACCATCAGCCGGAGGTTCTCCCGGCCGGTCAGCAGCTCGTCCACCGCCGCGAACTGGCCGGTGACCCCGATGGCCCGGCGGACCGCCTCGGCCTCGGTCCCGACGTCGTGCCCGGCGACCCGCACCGTCCCGCCGTCCGCCGCCGCCAGGGTGGTCAACACGTTGACCGTCGTCGTCTTGCCCGCGCCGTTGGGGCCGAGCAGGGAGAAGACCGACCCCGCGGGGACGTCCAGGTCGATGCCGTCGAGCACCACCTTGTCCCCGTACGCCTTCCGCAACCCCGAAACCGCTATCGCCGAACTCGTCATGGGACCACTGTCGGCGGCGGGCCCGCCACGCCCCTGACACGCTCCTGACACGGGCGCTGACACGGGTGGCGGGCCGGCGGGCGGGGCGCTCGGCGGCCGGTCGGGCGGTCGGTCGGTCGGTCCGGAGGGCACGCCCAAGCGGGCGCGGTCGGGCAAGCACGGCCGGGCAAACGCGGCCGGGCAGGCGCGCTCGGGCAAACGCGATCGAGCCGACGCGGCCCGGCAAGAGCGACCGGGCAAGAGCGATGGAGCCGCCGCCGCCCGGCAAGAGCGACCGGGCAAGAGCGATTGGGCCGATGCGGCCCGGCAAGCGCGGCCCGGCAAGCGCGGCCGGGCGGGCACGGCCCGGCGGACGCGGCCCGGCAAGCGCGGTCGGACAGGTGCGGCCGGGCGGGCGTTGGCGATCGAGCCCGGACGCGCGCCCGGGGGGGGGGGCGGCGGGGGGGCCCCGCGCCCCGCGCGCGAGACGGCGCGCCCCCGCCAACGGCGCGGCGCGAGGGGGGCGCGTGGGGCGTGGGGGCATCCCCCCGGCGCGCGCGCCGGCCGGGTGCCGCTGGGGCGACACCGGGCCGGCTACTGCGTGCTCTCGGTCAGGCGACCGGGTTTCAGCCGAAGTTCACGTCACTGCACCACATGTAGGCCTGGTCCAGGTGCGAGGCCTGCCAGATCGTGAAGACCACGTGGTGACCACGGTACGAGCCGTTGGTGTTGACGGTGAAGTTGATGTCCTTGGCCGGGGCGAAGCGACCGGTCGTGGTGACCAGGTCGAGGTTGCCCCACCCGAGGGTCTGGGTCTTCGGGTCGAACCCGTTCTTGCTGATGTAGACCCGGAAGAAGTCGGCACCGTGGCTCGCCTGGTCGTACAGGTGCATGTTGAAGCTGGCGCCGACGTTGGTGGTCCGCCAGTTGCCCGGCTTGTTCAGCGAGGCGTTGCGCGACAGGTTGTTGCTGCACAGGGTGCCGTTGGGCGTCGCGCCCTGGAAGTTGCCACCCAGGCCGTCCCGCAGCGCGCTCATCCAGTTCCACATGGTGTCGGCGTTGGCCTGGAAGGCCTGCCAGCACATGGGGTCCTGCTGCTGCATGGCCGGGTTGGTGTGCTGGCTGCCCCAGGACTGCCAACACTGGTAGGCGCGGGTCGCGGGACCCACGATGGTGCCGTGCGCCGACGCCGTCGGAGTCCAGAGGAACATGCTTGCGAACAGACCGAGGGCCAGCGCGATTGCGCCCCGGCGCTTCATTGCGGACCCGGAGCTGCTGCGCATACGCATGGAAGGGCCTCCACTCTTCGGATGGTTGAGCGGCGGTGTTTCGCTGGGAGCGCTCCCAGAGCGGTCCTGAGCCTATCTGTCACTGAGCGAAACTTCAACGAAACTTTGGGTAATGGTTGCGCGCGGTTCCGCGCCGCGACGGACAGTGACCACGTAACCGGCCGTTGACCTGCGCTTACGCATCGATGTCACGACTCGGGAAAAATCCGGGGTCGGGTCCGCCCCGCGCGAACCCGACCCGTTCGACTAGCCCGAACGCCCCAACGGCACCGGCTCCGTCCGCACCCGTGCCGACGCGTCCGTCTCGCCGGCTCACGCCCCGACGGGCGCGGGCTCGGGCTCCTCGGCGGCCGCCGGGCGGGTCCGGCGCAGCGCGACCATGCCGACCACCGCGAACACCACGACGACCGCCGCGCCGACCACGGACACCGTGTGCAGGCCGGACGAGAAGGCGTCGCGCGCGGTCGCCAGCACGTCGTCCGCCAGCGGGGCCGGGAGCGACGCCGCGGCGCGCTGCGCGCCGGCGATGCCGTCGGTCACCAGGGCGGCGGCCTCGGCGGGCACCTGCGCGGGGATCTCGACCCGGTCGCGGTAGACGGCCGTGCCGAGGCTGCCGAACACCGCGATCCCCATGGCGATGCCGAACTCGCCGCTGGTCTCCGACATCGCCGACGCCGCGCCGGCCTTCGCCGGCGGCACCGACCCCACCACCATCTCCGTGCACAGCACGCCCTGCGGCCCCATCCCGAAGCCCGCGACGGACAGCCCGACCACGACGAACCCGATCCCGCCGACCGCGTCGGCCCGCGTGAACAGCAGGATCCCCGCCGCCGCGACCAGCATCCCGAACCCGAGCACGAACTCCGGCCGGAACCGCCGCGCCAGCCGCGGCGCGAGCAGCGACCCGACGACCACCGCGCCCGCCTGCGGCGCCAGCCACAGCCCGGCCCGCGCCGGCGACAGCCCGGCGACCAGCTGGAGGTACTGGCTCACCAGCAGGAACACCCCGCCCATGGTCAACGCGCCGACGAGCATGATGCTCAACGCCGCGCCGAACGCCGGCACCCGGAACAGCCGCAGGTCCAGCACCGGGTCGGCCAGACCGCGCTGCCGGCGCACGAACACCGCGCCGACCGCCACGCCCGCGACGAGCACGACCGCGTTGACCGCCGACACGCCGTCCTTCGCCGTCTCCTTGAGCGCGTAGACGATCGGCAGGATCGCGCCCAGCGACAGCGCCACGCTCGCCGGGTCGAGCCGCCCGGCGCCGCGGTCGCGGTACTCCGGGAGCAGCTTCGGCGCGGTGGCCAGCAGCAGCACCATGACCGGCACGGCAAGCAGGAACACCGAGCCCCAGCGGAAGTGCTCCAGCAGCACGCCGCCGACCACCGGACCGATCACCATGCCGCCCATGAAGCAGCTCATCCACACCGCGATCGCCGTGCCGCGCTGCCTCGGGTCGCGGAACATGTTGCCGATCAGCGCCAGCGTGGACGGCATGAGCGTCGCCCCGGCGATCCCCAGCACGGCCCGCGCGGCGATCAGCATCTCCGGGCTGGTGCTGAACGCCGCCACGACCGACGCCGCGCCGAAGGCCGCGCCACCGGTCATGAGCAGCTTCCGCCGGCCGATCCGGTCGCCGAGGGTCCCCATGGTGACCAGGAACCCCGCGATCATGAAGCCGTAGACGTCGATGATCCACAGCAGTTGGGTGCCGGTCGGCCGCAGGTCGGCGGCCAGGTGCGGCACCGCCAGGTGCAGCACGCTCATGTCCAGCGACAGCAGCAGCGTCGGCAGCGCCAGCACCGCGAGCCCCGACCACTCGCGTCGTCCTGCCCTCATCGTCGTCTCCCGAGGTCCTCGATCGTGTCCGTCACCTTCTCCTCGAACGGCGACGGCCCGGATCGACACCTCGCGGGAAAAATCCCGGGATTTCCGCCCCGAGGGGTCGGATCAGGGCCGGCGCGGCGGCCGGATCGGGGCGTTCACCAGCTCCCGGACCGAGTGGCGGACGTGGAGGCGGATCGGCTCGTCCGGCTCCGCCCCGCCCCGGTCGGCGACCGCCAGCGCCCGGTCGAGCCACGGCGGCAGGCCGGCTTCGAGGACGTCGCAGCGCGCCAGCCGGGGCGAGTACCGGAACGCGGTGACGAACAGGTCGTCGGCGACTTCGACCGACAGGTGGTGCCACGGCGACCGCCGCGGCGGCGACGCGCTGATCGCGAACCCCCGGGCGAGGTCGGCCAGCAGGCCGGCGGTCGCCCCGGTCAGGTCCGCCGACTCGTGCGTCGTGGTGAAGGCGTAGCGGTCGGTGATCTGCGGGCCGGACGCGAGGTAGTCGCCCAGCTCCGCCGTCATGGGGGCCCGGGCGACGTCGGCCGCCCGGTCCCACTCCGAGTGCCGGACGCACAACCGCCGCTCGTCCTCCGGCGAGGGCTCCCGTTCGCCGATGTCCCGCACGGTCTCACCGCGGTACACGCCGACGAACCGCAGCACGTCGTCGTAGTCCACCAGCACCGTGAACCAGGGGGCGAACCCGAAGCCCTCGCCGCCGAACGACGCGCTGAAGGAGTCCACCGAGGACAGCTTGGCCAGGGCGATCCGCCGCAGCGTGACCGGAAGGGGCCGCAGCCGGGGCGGGTCGTCCACCCGGAAGCCCGGGTACCCCGTCCGGTCCGCGTCGTCGTCACCCGTCACCACTCGTCCACCCCCTCCGTCGCACTAGAAATCATCCACGTTGCCGATGTACTCGCCCGAGCGGGAGTCCTCGCCCTTGCGGACGCCGTAGACGTTGCCCGCGCGGTCCACGTACAGGTCGTACTGCGCGCCGTGCTCGCCGAACACCTCGTACTTCTCCTTGTGCGGGTCGATGCCGTGGCGCTTGAACCACTTGTCGTCCCGCTTCTTCGGCACGCCCACCGGCTCGGGCGTGCCGTCCGACCGCTTCTCGTAGCCGGAGTCGCCGTCGAACATCCCGCCCAGGCTCTGCTGGAACTGCGCGCCGCCACCGAGGACCAGGCCACCGCCGACGGCCACGCCGGAGAGGCCGAGCGCCCCGGCCGCGAGCCCCGGCGGGCACAGCACCCCCGTGCCGCACGACACGGGCGCGAGCACCAGCGGGGCGCTCAGCGACACGAGGCCCGCGCCGCCGACGACCGCTCCCGCGCCGAACAGCATGCCGCCGATGTCGTCGGTGTGCGCGTCCAGGTAGTGCTCGACGTCGGACAACGCCTTGTCGGCTTCGAACACGAGGTCGTCGCCCGCGTCGCACGCGCTCTGGAGCCAGTCCCAGCACCCGCCGCCGGTCAGCCACGTCGGCGACCGCAGCGACGCGGACACGTTCTGGACGACCGACCCGTTCTGCTCCAGCAGGTTCGCGTAGACCGCCGCGTACGCGTCGTTCACGTCGTCCACCGGGTTCGCGAAGTCGCCGGCCACCTGGGACGGGAGGTTCGGCGAGGACGACACCGGCGGGGTGCTGTCGGTGCCGTAGAGCGGCTGGGTCAGCGCCTCGGGCACGGGCAGCGGGTTGGCGCGGCCGAACTCCCTGGCCCGCTCGCGGGCGATGTCGGTCGGGCTCGGGCCGTTGCCCTTGCCGTTGCCCCTGCCGGTGCCGGAGTTCCTGCCGTTCGAGGGATCGCCCTTGCCGAAACCGGTGCCCTGGCCGGTGTGGTCGCCCTTGCCGCCGTCGCGCTCCGTGGGCGGCGGCGGGGTCGAGGAGTCCGACCCGCCACCGCAGAGGACGGGGAACAGGCCGCAGAACAGGTCGTCGAGGTTGTCGAACCAGCCGTCGCCGAAGTCGCCGTCCGGCCGGGGCCCGCACAGGCACCAGTCGTCCGGCAGGTGGCCGCTCGGGTCGGAGTGGTCCAGCGGCGAGCCGAGGCCGTAGGCGTAGCGGTTGGCCATGCCGGACGGCGTGCCGGGCAGCGGGTAGTCGTCGCGCGACGCGAAGCCGCCGCTGCCGGGGTCGTACCACCGGGCCGTCATGTTGACCCGCCCGGTGTCCGGGTCGGTCCAGTCGCCCTGGAAGCCGATGGACCGCTCGACCCCCGTCGTCCCCACCACGCGGCCGAACGGGTCGAACGTCGCCGTGTCCGCGGGCGCGGTCAGGTCGCCGGCCGGGTCCAGGGTCGCGGTGAGGTCGCCGTGCGCGTCGGTCACGGCCAGGCGTGCGACGCCGTCGCGGCCGAGCGCGAGCAGCTGGTCGCCCGCGCCGCGCGAGTACGTGGAGGAGCCGTCCGCGACCAGCTCGTTGGACCGGCCGCCGTAGGTGAGGACCTGGCCGTCGCGGGTGGCGACGCGGTCCAGGCCGTCGTAGGCGTAGGTCCGCGCGCCGTCCTTCGTCATGCGGTCGAAGGCGTCGAAGGCGACGTCGTCGCCGGCCCTCGTGCCGCGGGCGGTGTGGGCGACGGCCCGCCCGCCCTCGGTGAGCAGGCGGTTGCGCTCGTCGTAGGTGGAGACCTGGTCGCCCGCTCGCGTGCGGTTGCCCGCCGCGTCCCACTCGTAGGCGACCGTGCCCGCGGGCGAGGTCCACGACGTGAGCCGGTCCGCGTGGTCGTAGCCGTAGGTGTTGGCCCCGGCCGGGGTGGTCTTGGCGGTCAGCCTGTTCTTCTTGTCGTAGCCGTAGGTGGTCCGGCCGCCGGCGACGGTGTCGGACGCGAGCCGGCCCGCGTCGTCGTAGCCGAAGACCCGTTCCCGGCCGCCGCCGTAGCCGACCTTCTCCAGCTGGCCCGCGGCGTTGTAGCCGTAGGTCTGCGTCAGGCCGGTCAGGCCGTCGGTGACGGTGGCGGGACGTCCCCTGTCGTACGTCGTCACGGTGGTGCCGGACGCGTCGGTGCGGGAGGTCGGGTTGCCGTCGGCGTCGTACTGGCGGGTCGACGCGCCGGCGGGGCCGGTCGCGCCGATCAGCGAGCCGCGGTCGTTGTAGGTGTAGGTGTTCTCGCCGCCCACGCCCTGCACGCCGACCAGGCGGTCGAGCACGTCGTAGCGGAACACGCGGTCGGTGGTGGACGCCTTCGCGCCCGCGCCGGTCTCCCGGGTCAGCCTGCCCAGCGCGTCGAACTCGCGCGTCCGGGTGACACCGCCGGGCAAGCGCAGGCCGACCGCGTCACCGGCCGCGTTGTACGTCGTGGTCCACGTGCGGTCCGCGGCGTCCGGGTGGGCCGCCGTGGCGGGCTCCACCTCGGACTCCGGCAGCCCCAGCGCGTTCACGGCGTAGGCGGTGGTGTGGCCGCGGCCGTCGGTGAACCGGGTCACGTGGCCCGCCGCGTCGTACCCGAACGTCGTGGTCGTGCTCTGCCCGTCGGCGACGGGCTCGACCTGGCGGACGAGGCGGCCCAGCGCGTCGTAGGCGTAGGTGGTCCGCTTGTCCAGCGGGTCGGTGGCGGTGGTGAGGTTGCCGTCGGCGTCGTAGCCGAACGTGGCGCGGCCGATCAGCGCGCCGCTCGCGCCGAGCCGCCGGGCGGACGTGAGCCTGCCCGCGGTGTCGTAGCCCGCCCGCGACGTGCGACCGAGCGCGTCGGAGGCGCGGACGAGCCGTCCGCCGAGGTCGTAGCCGTAGTGCGTGGTCACGCCCGCCGCCGAGGTCGCGCGGACCACCTGGCCCACGGCGTCGTGCTCGAACGTCCTGGTGTTGCCGCCCGGAGAGGTGATCCGGGTGACGCGGCCCGCGTCGTCGTACTCGTAGCCGGTGGTCAGCGTGGTGGCCGGGTAGCGCTCCAGCACGGTGGCGGTGGTCATCCGGCCGAAGCCGTCGTAGGTGGACTCGGTGCGCCCGCCCGAGGGGTCCGAGGCGGACAGCACCTCGCCGGCGCGGGTGTAGGTGTAGCGCCAGGAGCCGGCGGGCTCGGTCGGCGCGTCGGGCCTCGGCACCGTCTCCTCGACCAGCCGGCCGAGCTGGTCGTAGCGGTAGTCGACGACCGCCCCGCGGGCGTCGGTGGTGCGGACGACGTTGCCCAGCGCGTCGTAGGCCGTCTCGTCGGTGGCGGTGACCGGCGTGGTCCGGCCCGGCGGGGTGTAGGCGGGTCCGTGCGCGCGGACCACGCGGCCCAGGCGGTCGACCTCGAACCGGGTGACCGAGCCGTTCGCGTCGCGTTCGCCGGTGACCTGCCCGAACGCGTTGTAGCCGGTCCTGGTCTCCGGCCGGGTGACCGCGGGCGCGCCGCCGCCGGACTCCACCTCGACCGGGGGGAGCCGGACGACGGCCGGCCGGCCGGCCGCGTCGTAGGCGTAGGACGTCGTGTGCGCGGCCGGGTCGGCCCCGGGCTCGTTGCCGCGGGGCGGGGTCACGGACGTGACCAGGCCGCGCTGGTCGTAGCCGAACGTCGTGACCAGGGACGTGGTGCCGAGGCGGGTGGCCTCGGCGGTGCGGCGGCCCGCCGGGTCGTAGGTGTAGTCGACCACCTCGGCCGCGCTCGCGACGCCGCCGGTGTTGGACTCGTCGCCGGTCCGGGTGACGCGCTTGACGTTGCCGTTGCGGTCGTAGTCCACGACCGTGCGCCGCTTGAGCCCGGCGGGGTCGTCGGTGGCGGCGGTGCGGCGGCCCACCGCGTCGTGCTCGTAGGTGGTCACCCGGCCGCCGGCCAGCACCTGCTCGGTGAGGTTGCCCGCGGCGTCGTAGGTGTTGCGCTCGACCTCGACCTGCGGCTTCGTGCCGCCGGCCGGGGCGTAGCCGAGGAACTTCCGGGACCGCAGCAGGTCGTCGTCGTAGTACTCGCGGACCTCGGTGCGCCGCATCGCGTCGGTGCTGCGCACCAGCCTGCCCGCGCCGTCGTAGGAGTGGGTCGCGAGCACCAGGTAGCCGTGCGGCATCGGCGGCGCGCCCTCGGGGTCGCCCTGCCAGCCGCGCAGGCGGACCTCGGAGAGTGCGTTGCGGGCGGTGTACGCGAACTCGTAGCGCACGCCGTTGGCGTTGACGGTCCAGGTGCGGTTGCCGAAGGCGTCGTAGCCGTGGCTGGTCTCACCGCCCAGCGGGTCGGTGACGCGCTCGGGCCGGCCGTGCCGGTCGTAGGAGGTGGTGACGACGCGCGGCTCGTCGCCGCCGGTCAGGTCGCTGGTCTCGACCCGGACCCGGCGTCCGTCGGCGTCGTACTCCACGTCGGTGCGCACGGTGTGGGTGACGCCGGTGATCGCGTCGACCGTCGGCGGCTCGGTCACGCGGACCGGGCGCGACCGGGTGTCGTAGGCGTAAGCGGTGGTCAGGCCCTGCGGGTGGGAGTCGGAGAAGACCGTGGTGGTGAGCCGGCGGCCCAGGGCGTCGTAGGTGTGCACGGTCCGCAGGCCGGCGGGCGTCCGCACCTCGGCCAGGTCGCCGGTCCGGTAGTAGGAGTACCGGGTCTCGCCGCCCTCGGCGTCGCGGCTGAGCTTCACCAGGCCCGCGGGCTGGTTGCCGCCCGCGAACCCGGGCTCGTTGCCGTCGGTGTAGGCGTGGGTGACCACGCCGCCGTCGGGGGTGGTCTGCGACAGCAGGTTGCCGCGCGTGTCGTAGGCGTAGGAGGTGCGGTAGCGGTTGTCGGTCGGGCCGGACGAGCGGGCGTCGCGGTGCTCCAGCAGCCGGTCGTTGCGCGGGTCGGTCGCGTCGGCCGGGTTCACGTGGTAGCCGTAGCGCGCGGTCTGGCAGTTGGAGATGCCGCGGCAGGTGGTGCGCGCCGTGACGTTGCCGCGCTCGTCGTGCGCCAGCACGACCTGCCGGCCGGTCTCGTCGGTGACGGTGGTCCGGAAGCCGGACTCGTCATAGCCGAACGTGCGCACGCCCTGGAACTCGACGTCGACGAACCCGCCGCCGCCCCCGATCGGCACGTCGCAGAAGCTGCCGCCGGGCACCGGCGCGCACGTGGTGGGCGTCGTGGTGGGCGCGTCCGGGTCGGGCGGCGTGTCCTCGGCGCGGGTCGAGACGCCCAGCGGGGAGAGCTGCCGCAGCACGCGCCCGCGCAGCGGGTCGAAGTCGTAGAAGTGGTTGCGGTTCGCCGGGTCGGTCACCCGGACGGTGCGGACCAGGTTGACGCCTTCGCCGGTGATGACCGGGGTGCCGAACCTCCAGGTGCCGCCGTCGCCGTCGAGGTACTCGGTCACGCGGTCCTGCACGGTGTCGTAGCGCAGTCGGGCCGCGACGCGCCCGGTGGGCAGGGTGACCTCGGCGACCTGGTCGGCGGCGGCGCGGGCGGCGTGGTGCGCCCCGACCTGGTTCGCGCCGAGCGGGTGGGCGTAGACGGCGACCTCGTCCACGTCGCCCTCGAAGAACCACGTCCGCCGGTCGCCCCACGCGGGCCAGTCCACCGCCGGGTTGACCGAGATGCCCGCCCCGACCTGGCCGTGCGCCAGGACCTCGTTGTCCACCACGCCGGCGAGCTCGCCCACCTTCACGCCGTCCACGAACAGCGCCTGCGAGGCCACCGAGGCCGACAGCACCACGTGGTGCCACCGGCCGTCGTTGACCGCCGACCCCGTGGTGATCGGCGGCGACTGGGCGGCGCCGTCGGTCCGGAACCGGCCGCGCAGCCGGCCGTCCGTCCCGACGTACAGGACGGGCGCGGTGGCGGTCTGGCCGGTCTGGTCGAACGGCTTGTCCTGGAACGCCAGCAGCGGACCGGACTTCGTGGTCCGGAACCACAGTTCCACGGCGGCGTTGCGGTTCTTGCCGATCGCGTGGTCGGGCAGGGTGAGGCGGGACCCGACCCCGTCGAAGCCCGCGGCCGCGTCGGCGGACCCGGCGAGCGCGCCGGGACGCCCCCGCTGCACGGCGACGTACGTGCCGAAGTCCTTGGCGAGGTTGACGCCGACCTGGCTCGCGGCCTTGTCGCCGGTGTCGCCCAGCGGCCAGTACGACTCGGGCCTGCTGTCGAGCACGGCGCTGCGGTAGTGCGAGCCGGTCGTGTGCCCGTAGGTGGCGCACCCGTCCTCCGGGTCGCACACCCGGGTGAGCTTGTCGCCGTCGTAGGTGTAGCGCCAGGTCGGCGTCACGCCGTCGACCGGGTTGGTGGCGACGGCGGTGACGTGCGCGCCGGTCCAGGTGAAGGTCAGGTGGCGGCCGGTGAGCGGGCTGCGGGCCTGGCTCAGCCGGCCCGCGGTGTCGTAGGTCAGCTCGACCGCGCGCAGGGCGTTGTCGGTGACGCGGGCGAGCCTGCCGTCGGCGCGGAAGTAGTAGCCGGTGGCGTTCTTGTCGACCAGCGTCCAGCCGCGGTCGGCGTTGCGGAACAGCGTGGCGAACCGGCCGGGCGGCGGGGCGTAGGTGCCGTCGCCGTGGTGGCCGAAGCGGACCTGCCCGCCGTCCGGGTAGGTGATCACCACGTTGCCCGTGCCGTCCTGGTCCTCGACGGCGCGCATGTCGAACTGGGTGGTCCACCCGGCGCCGAAGAGCAGGTCGCGGCGCGGGTCGAGGCTGTTGTAGGTCCGGGTGACGGTCAGCGGCGGCCCGGTCGTGCCCACCGAGGCGTCGATGGCGCTGGTGCGGTAGTTGGCGACCTGGGCGTCCACGTCGCCCGCCTTGCCGCTGTACGGGGAGTTGCCGAGGTGCGCGGTGATCTCCGGCTGCGGCACGGCGGTCAGCAGCGCGCTGCCCTGCACCGGCGCGCTCTCCGCGCCGCCCGAGTCCTTGACGTAGGCGTTCCACAGGTAGGTCTTGCTCCACCGCAGCGCGCCGGCGGGGACCGTCCACGACGGATCGTCGTGGTAGCCGGAGTCGGTGCACGAGGACGGGTTCGCCTTGTCGCACACCACGAACCGGTGCTGGAGCCCCGCGCCGCCGTTGTCGACGTCCAGGCCGTTGGCCCACAACGTCGGGGTGAGCGTGGGCGCGGAGTAGCCGTTGGGCGGGTACTGGGCGCGCAGCACCGGCGGCACGTTCTTCATCTCCAGCACCAGCACCGCGGGTGGCACCTGCTCGTCCACGAAGTACGCGTGGCCCTTGCGGTGCATGCTGAACTCGAAGGTGTACCGGCCCCAGTCGGCGGGCGGGGTGATCGCCGCCTCCAGCGACACCGACTGCCCGCGCCCGACGTCGTGCGGCAGCGCGGCGGAGTCGTCGACCTGCACCATGGGCGCGCCGTTGGCCGAGAACTGGCGGTAGGACAGCACGTACTCGCCGGGCGTCCACGTCGTCGCGCCGTTGTTGGTGACCGTGATGGCGACCTTGCCGGGTTGCCCGCCCTTGAGCAGCGCGGGCTGCGGCACCGGCCGGTCGATGCGGTACGCGGCGTCGTACGGGGAGTGCGTGATGAACAGGCGCGGCTTGTTCGCCGTGCCGTGGCCGTAGAACTTCTTCCACCCGTACTGGTCGCTCTCCGACGCGCGCACGGTCAGGCCGTAGTTGGCCTCCTGCCCGTTCACCCACCGCTGCACCAGGTCCCGGCCCGCCGCGCCGAGCGGGATGGCGGCGGTGGCCTGCGGGCAGTTCGACCACGTGGCGCCGGGCGCGATGTAGCCGTACGCGAACGAGGCGTTGTTCAGCTCGCCGCCGTAGGCGGGGCCGGGGAACGTGTGCCCGCTGCCGGCCGTCCACGGCACGGTCACGGGGTGCACCGTCACCGGGCGGGCGTTGCACGAGTACGAGTGGAAGTTGGTCAGGGCCAGCGACGCGCCGAAGACCTTGTGGTTGCGGAGGCTGTTCTCGATGCCGGGGAACGACAGGTAGCTCGCGGCGTGGATGGTCACGCCGCCGTCGCGGACCGTGCCGACGCGCAACTCCTGCCCGGCGGCGTTGCCGAAGTTCTGGTTGTCGCTCTGCCGCTGCACGTACATGCTCGCGGGCGACTCGGCCGTGGTCACGGTCGGGTCGACCAGGACCGGGTAGCGGCGCGCCGGGTCGGCCAGCCACGCGTCGTCCAGGCGCACCCGCAGCACGTCGCCGACCAGCTCGTAGCGCACGCCCGCGGAGTACGCGGGACCCGCCGGCCCGTCGTGCGAGTCCTCCATGTGCCCGGACGGGATCAGCGCGCGCCGCCGCCCTTCGGCGTCGACCAGCTCGATGCCCGCGTCCACCGCCTTGGCCGTGACCCCGTCGAGGTGCAGCGGGAAGGTGAAGCTGCGCGGGGTGGCCGCGGACCGCAGGACCAGGGTCTCCTTGACCGCGCCCGGTCGGAGGTCGAGCCGCAGGTCCACGTCGGGCCGCACGGACGGGTAGGTGACCCGGGACGCCTCGGCCACACCGGTGCGGCCGGCGGCCCCCGCGAGCGAGAACCCGAAGCCGAGGCCGTCGCCCAACGCCATCCGCACCAGCGGCGCGGCGTCGGCGGTGCGCGCCAGCCGCACGTCCACGCCGTCGGAGGCGTTGCGCCACCCCTCGTCGCCGACCGGCACCGCGGTCGGGTCGACCGGCGCCCACGACCCGTCGGGCGCGCGGTGGTGCAACGGGTCCTGGCTCACCTCGGTGGTTTCCGTGCCGTCGGCGTTGGCGTAGGTGCGCGACCGGTCCGTGCGGCGGTCGACCAGCTCGCGGCTGACGCCCTCCTCGAAGCCGCGGACCTCGCGGGGCGCGGCGTCGGCGACGCGCGCGTCGTTGGACTGCGGCCCGGGTTCGGGCTGTCCCCCGATCGGCGGGAACTGCGCCTGCAGCGACACCGGCTCGGCCTTGTTCACCGCCTGCCCGTCGACCGCGCCGGGGTCGTCGCCCCACTGCTGCGCCGGTCCGTGGCCCGGCAGCGCGGCGACCTCCGACCGCTGGCGTTGTTCGACGAACACGACCGCCAGGGCCGTGCCCACGGCGCCGATGACGAGCGCGGCCACGAGGGCCAGGACGACGCCGCGACGGGACGCGCGCAGAGCAGCAAGACGTGGTCTCACCACGTGATCCTTCCCCCCGGACTACCCTGCCGACCCCGCGGACCGGCGGTGAACCGCGATCAGCATGGGCGCGCTTTCCGTTGCCCGGCAAGCTTTCGTCCCGCGGCGGGACAAAAGCTTGTGCCCGACGCGCGCACGCCGCATGCTCCGGCGCGGCAGCGACCCGGCTGCCCGGTCTCCTTGGGGGAGCGATGCGACACAGACCCGCGCGCCGGTTCGGCGGGCACTTCGCCGCCGTGCTGGCGCTGGCGGCCGCGGCGGGCGCCACGTCCGCCGTCACCTCACCGGCCACCGCGGCGGCCGAGGACGCGATCCAGTGCGCCGCGAGCGCGTCCGTCTTCACCGCCGTCCCGGACGGCAGGCTCTTCCTGTGGCACCACGACGAACCCGAGACCGGCGCGCCGAGCTGGCGCGCCGGGTCGGAGCTGGGGACCGGCTGGGGCTCCGCCACCTGGGGCGGGCCGGACGGGCGGATCTACACCATCAGCGAGACCGGCGAGCTGCACCGGCGCCGGTGGCAGGGCACGTCGTGGGAGGGCGGCGGGCCCGGCGCCTACACCGTGATCGGGACCGGGTTCGCCACGTACCGCACCCCGGCGTACCGCCCGAGGTTCACCGTGGACTCGCTCGGGCACTTCTACTACATCGACACCGGCGGCTTCCTGCGGTGGCGGGCCTACAACGAGACCACCGGCACGTCGGCCACCGCGATCCTCGACGCCGGGTGGAACGGCTACGACATGATCACCGCCGCGGGCAACGGGGTGATCTACGCGCGCTCCACCTCCGGGTTCCTCTACCGCTACGAGTACCACCACGGGTCGCAACGCCTGTCCGGCTCGACCATGGTGGGCAGCGGCGACTGGGGCGGGTTCACCAAGGTGTTCTCGCCCGGCGGTGACGTGCTGTACGCCGTGCGGCCCACGGGCCAGATGCTGTGGTACCGCTACAACCCGTCGACGCAGTCGCTGGTCGCCGGGTCGGGGCGCGAGGTCGCCAGTGGCGGCTGGGGCACCGACCCGGCCACCGTCGCCACCACCGACGCGTGCCGGTGGACCGCGGCGAACGACCCGCAACGCCCGTTCGTGCCGGTGGACCGGACCGCCGGGGCGGCGCTGGCCAAGACCTCCAACGGCTACCTGCAGTACGGGTACGTCGACAACGAGGGCCGGCTGGTGCACGGCGAGATCCGCGACCTGTACAACGTCGACCCCAACGGTTTCGCCGCGTTCCCGGGGTACGCGGGGTTCACCGGCAAGCCGTCGTACGCGGAGAACCAGGACGGGCAGCTCCGGCTCTACGCCCACGGCACGGACTCCGACACGCGCGGCGCGTTGCAGAGCGCGCCGGGCACGTGGACCGACATCGTGGACTTCCGGGGCCGCATGCGCACCGACCCGCAACTGGTGCGCACCGCCAACGACCTGGTGACGTTCGTGGCGCTGGACGCCAACGGCTACATCTGGACCCGGCCGCAGCGGGTGGTCAACGGCTCCATCCACGCGTGGCGCCGCAACACCTACCAGCGGCCGCTGCCGGTGGCGCCCGCCGGACCGCTGGCCGCCGTCGCGACGGGCACCACGATCCGGCTCACCGCGCTCGGCGTCGACGGCGTGAACTACACCTACTCCATCGCCGCCGAGCCGGTGGTGACCGCGATGGTCCCGCCGTCGCCGTGGGAGTCGCTCGGCAACCCGGCGGGCAGCCTGGCGGCGGCCGTGACCATGCCGAACGGCGACGTGCTGCGGTTCGTGCGCGGCGACGACGGCCAGGTCTGGACGAGGCGGACGGGCGCGGCCGCGTGGACCGTGCTGCCGGCCGCGCCGCTGCCGGGGATGGCCGCGGCGGGCGCGCCGAGCGCGATCATGGCGCCGAACGGCACGGTGCAGGTGGTCGTGCGCGGCACGGACGGCTTCGTCTACCGCACCGGGCAGGCCAACCCCGGCAGCGCCACCTGGCTGCCGTGGTCCGAGGTCACGCACTACGAGCACGAAACCGCGTCCGACCCGACGCTGTCCCTGGCGGCCGACACGTGGGTGATCCTCTGCCCCACCCCGGGGGGCGCCCCGAGGGGGCGCGTGTGGGTGCGGGTTCACCCGCCCGGGGGGGGGGGGGGGGGCTATTTGTTGGAGGTGCCGGTGACGGTCCGGCAGTGACGGTGCGAGGGGTGGCGGGGAACGCCCGCCACCCCTCGCCCGGCAGCGTCCACAAGCGACGGTCCACGGGGGCGGGGCGGCTCCGGCCACCGCGTCGCCCGGCGTGCCGGACACCGGTCGGGTCCGTGGTCCGTCAACAGAGGCGAACAGAACCGATCGTTGAAGTGTGTTCGGCCGAAGTCTCGCCCCGTTCCTCCCCCGATCGGCCCCACCAGCCGATACCGGGTCGTTCCCGCGCCGGATCACGACCACTTCGGGCTTGACAGCCGGTGTGGTTCAGGACACATTATGGGCCGCTCTGTTGGGTCTTGTGTTCGGTCGTGTGCCACTCGGAGGAGCGACATGACAAGGTTCGACACACCGGCGTCCTTCCCGCTCCCGGGCCGGCGCACCCTGCTGAAGGCGATCGCCGCCGGCGCGGGCCTCGCCGTCCTCCCCGGCCTCTCCGCGTGCGGCGGGTCGGGAGGCGGGGCCGCGACCGACACCGTCACGTTCGGCAACAACCTCTCCGACCAGGTGCCGAAGGACGCCATCACGGCGGCGCTGCGGTCGTTCGAGGCGGAGTCCGGCCTCAAGGTCGCGATCAACACCAAGCAGCACGAGCAGTACCAGGAGCAGATCAACAACTACCTCCAGGGCAAGCCGGACGACGTGCTGGCCTGGTTCGCGGGCTACCGGATGCGGTTCTTCGCCGGCAAGGGGCTCACCGGCGACCTGTCCGACGTGTGGTCGAAGGTCGGCGGCGGCTACTCCGGCGCGCTCAAGGAGGCGTCCACCGGCTCGGACGGCAAGCAGTACCTCATCCCGTTCACCCAGTACCCGTGGGGCGTCTTCTACCGCAGGAGCGTATGGCAGCAGCGCGGGTACGAGGTGCCCGGGACCCTGGACGAGCTGGTCGCCCTGGCCACCCGGATGAAGGCCGACGGCCTGGTGCCCATCGCGTTCGCGCAGAAGCAGGGCTGGCCCGGCATGGGCACGTTCGACCAGCTGAACTTCCGCCTCAACGGCTACCGGTTCCACGTCGACCTGATGGCAGGCAAGGAGGACTGGCAGGGCACGAAGGTGCGCGAGGTGTTCGACACCTGGAAGCGGCTGCTGCCGTTCCACCAGGAGAACGCGCTGGGCCGGGAGTGGCAGGAGGCCGCGCAGACCCTCCAGCAGGGCAAGGCGGGCATGGTGCTGCTCGGCTCGTTCGTCGCGCAGCAGTTCACCGGTCCCGAGCGGGACGACCTCGACTTCTTCCCCTACCCCGAGATCAACCCGGAGCACGGCCAGGACACGGTCGAGGCGCCGATCGACGGCTACCTCATGGCGCGCAAGCCCGCCAACGAGGCCGGCGCCAAGAGGCTGCTGGAGTACCTGTCGACGCCCGCCGCGCAGCTGGCGTACCTCAAGGCCGACCCGACGGCGGTCGCCACCTCCTCCGACGCCGACACGTCGGGCTACACCGCGTTGCAGCGCAAGGCGGCGCAGGTGATCAAGGACGCCGCGCACATCACGCAGTTCCTCGACCGCGACACCGACCCGCGCTTCGCCAGCGACGCGGCCACCAACGGGCTCAACGCGTTCATCCAGAACCCGGACGACCTCGACTCGATCCTCAAGGGCATGGCCGACCAGGCGAAGACGATCTTCACGGGGTGACCGCCGTGACCCAGGTGCGCGACCAGCCTCCCCGCCGCGCCGACCCCGGCCGGCCCCCTCCTCCCCCGCCGGCCCGCCGACCCCGGCGTCGCGCGACCGCGCTCGCGCCGCGCGACAAGCTCGTGCTCGGCCTCATGCTCGGCGTCCCGTCCCTGGTGCACCTCCTGTTCGTCTGGGTGCCCGCGCTCGGCTCGGTCGCCCTGTCGTTCAGCTCGTGGGACGGCATCGGCGGGTTCGCCGACATCGAGTGGGTCGGCTTCCGGAACTACGTCGACATCCTCACCCGGTACCCCCGGTTCTGGCCCGCGCTGCGGCACAACGTGGTCTGGCTGCTGTTCCTGCTCGTCGTGCCGACCGTCGCCGGGCTGCTGCTGGCCGTGCTGCTGGACCGCCGGCTGCGGTTCGGGCGGCTGTACCAGAGCGTGCTGTACCTGCCGATGGTGCTGTCGCTCGCCCTGGTCGGGTTCATCTGGCAGCTCGTCTACCAGCCGGAGCAGGGGCTGCTGAACCACCTGCTCGGCACGGCGTCCACCGACCCGGTGAACTGGCTGGGCGACCCGGACGTCAACCTGTACGCGGTGCTCGTCGCCGCCGGCTGGCGGCACACCGGGTACATCATGCTGCTGTACCTGGCGGGGCTGAAGGCGGTGGACCCGTCGTTGCGCGAAGCCGCCGCGCTGGACGGCGCGACCGCGTGGCAGACGTTCTTCCGGGTCACGTTCCCCGTCCTCAAGCCGGTCAACGTGGTCGTGCTCGTGGTGACCGTGATCGAAGGGCTGCGGGCGTTCGACATCGTGTACGTGATCAACAAGGGCCGCAACGGGCTGGAGCTGCTGTCCGTGCTCGTGACCGACAACATCATCGGCGAGTCGAGCCGGATCGGGTGGGGCTCCGCGCTCGCCGTGGTGCTGCTGCTCATCTCGCTCGGGTTCATCGTCACCTACCTGTTCCAGGTGTTCCGGGAGGAGGAGCGGGCATGACTTCGCGACCCGGGCGCATCGCCCTGCACGTGTTCCTGGCGCTGACCTGCCTGATGACGCTCGCGCCGCTGCTGTGGGCGCTCTACGCGTCCCTGCGCACCTACGACGACACCGCCCGCAACGGCTACTTCTCGTGGGCGGAGAGCCTGACCCTGGACAACTTCGCCAACGCCTGGACCCGGGCCGACCTGCCGCACTACTTCCTCAACACGCTGCTGGTGACCGTGCCCGCGCTGGTCCTGGTGCTGCTGCTCAGCTCCATGGTCGCCTACGGCGTCTCGCGGTTCAGCCTGCGGTTCAACCTCGCGCTGCTCATGCTGTTCACCGCGGGCAACCTGCTGCCGCAGCAGGTGATCGTCACCCCGCTGTACCGGATGTTCCTCCTGGTCGAGGTGCCCGAGTGGGTGTCGGGCTCCGGACTGCTGCTGGACTCCCGGCTCGGGCTGGTGCTGATCCACGTGGCGTTCCAGTCCGGGTTCTGCGTGTTCGTGCTGAGCAACTACATGAAGACCATCCCGCACGAGCTGGGCGAGGCGGCCCGGGTCGACGGCGCGGGCGTGTTCCGGCAGTACTGGCAGGTGATCCTCCCGCTGTGCCGCCCGGCCCTGGCCGCGTTGGCGACGCTCGAGTTCACCTGGATCTACAACGACTTCCTGTGGGCGCTGGTGCTGATCCAGACCGGCGACAAGATGCCGGTCACGTCGGCGCTGCAGAACCTCAAGGGCACGTTCTTCACCGACAACAACCTCGTGGCGGCGGGGTCGCTGCTGGTGGCGCTGCCGACGCTGGTCGTCTTCTTCGTGCTGCAACGGCAGTTCGTCGACGGGCTCACCCTCGGCTCCACGAAGGGCTGACACACGTCGGCCCCCGAGGCTTCCGAACGGGCGATGCGCGGGCTCGCGGCCGGCCGTCACCGTGCCGACGAGGACTTCCGCTCGTCACCCCGGAGGAGAACCGTGCAGCTCCGACGTGCTTCACCCGGCGCGCTGCCGGCCGCGGCGGGCGTCGTCGCCCCGGCCGGCCCGGCCGCCGCCGCGCCGGCCCGGGACCCCGGCCAGTCCACCGACATCATCTTCAACGGGAGCAACGCGACCCCGAACCCGGTGACCGTCGCCAACGTCACCCTCGACGACGTCCCCTGCACGTCCTGACCGGGCGGACCACCGGGCGCAGGCGGAGCACCGCCCCCGTCGAGCCGGACGGTCCGCGGGGGACGTCACCCGGCGGCGACGGCCGCGAGGCGGCGGCGCGGGGGCACCAGGTTGCCGCGCCGCCGGGCCAGCCACAGGAACGCGGCCGTCACCACCACGCCCGCCAGCACCGAGTACGCGCTCGCCTCCGGCCCGAACCCGCCGCCGCCGAGCAGCAGCGGGCCGGACGTCACGCCGTCCAGCAGCCCCTTCGGCGCGTCCGTGCCGGAGACGCTGGCGCCGAAGATGCCGCCCTGGGCGAAGTTCCAGCCGAAGTGCACGCCGATGGGCACCCACAGGGTGCGCGTCGCGGCGTAGGCGGCGGCCAGCATGAACCCGGCCTCCACGGCGATGGCGGTCGCGCTCCACAGCGTCGCGTGGTCGTTGAACAGGTGCGCCGCGCCGAACAGCGCCCCGGTGAGCAGGAGCGACGCCCACGTGCCGAGGCGCGGTTCGATGACGCGGAACAGGACGCCGCGGAACATCAGCTCCTCCACGACGACGGCGGCGGCGGTGAACCCGAGCAACGCCACCGCGCCCGCCGGCGAACCCCAGCCGAGCACCTCGTAGCCGCCCAGGAAGGCGATGTTCGCGATGACGGCGGCGAACATGCCGACGCCGATCAGCAGCCCGCGCCCGAACGCCGGGGCCGCTCCGCCGACCGCCACCTCGACCGGTGTCCGCCGCTCGGTCCGCCGCACCACCCACGCGTACGCCCACAGCGACAGCGCCGCCACGGCGAAGCCGGCCACCAGCGTGGCGGGCACGTTCCACCGCATCGCGGCGACGATCGCACTGCCGCCGAAAGCGACCAGCGCGACCACTCCGAGCTGGATCAACAGTCGCATGACCATTCCTTCACGAGATCCTTCGCGGCCCCGTGCGCCGCGGTGACACCGGCAACGCTAGGGATCGGCGGGCCCGGAATCGTCACCACGCGGTGGACACTCGCGTGTAGCTCGCTCGGGGGACAAACCCGCCGGCGGCCCGGGGACCGGGGCCGGGCACGCCGGCCGGGAGCGGATGGTCCGCGGCGTCGAGCAGCACCACCTGGTCGGGTGACATCGTCGGAGGAGCGCCCCCGGAGCCGTTAGGCTGGCCCGCGCCATTCCGCCCGGCACGTGCTTCCCGGAGGTGGTCGCGACCGTGGGCCCGGACCCGTTGCGCCGCCGTTGCGCCGCCGTCGTGTGCGGTGTCGGCGTGCTGCTCGCGGCCGCGCCGGCCGCCGTCGCGGACCCCGAGCCCGCCACCGGTGTCCTCGCGTGCACGACGACCTCGACCTGGACGTACTCGCCGGGCGTCGTGCTGCTGCCGCGGCCGATCGTCACGCGGGTGCACGACCGGTACACCTCGTGCGCGTCGCCGGCCGACAGCGGCATCACGGGCGGTTCCGGCACGTTCACCGTCGAGCGCGACGCGGGCTGCCTGGAACCGGTCGCCGCCGTGCCCGAGACGCGGGTGATCACCTGGGACGACGGCCGGACCAGCACGTTCGACTACACGGTCACGGTCAGCTCGCTGCCCGGCCTCGACGTGGTGACCAAGACGGGCGCCATCACGGCGGGCGCGTTCGCGGGCCACCCGGCGCAGGCCACCCAGGCCGCCCCGACGCTCGACCTCCTGCAGTGCCTCGGGCAGGGCGTCCGGAGCCAGACCGCGCACGGCACGTTCGTCATCCTGTGACCCCGACCGCCCCGGTGGAACTCGCGGGTGTCGCGGCGGGGGCGGCGGCCCGGCTGCGCGACCTCGTCCCCGAGCTGTGGTGGCACGACCGCTCGCCGTTCCTGGGCGACTCGGCCCGCGCCGCCCTGCCGTGGCTGCGGTACGAGCACCGGGACCACCGCGCGGAGGCCGCCGCCGGGTCGCCCGCCCCGCCGGCCCTGGCGCGGTCCGTGCCCGCCGGGCGGGCCGGGATCAGCTTCGCCCCCGAGGACGGCGCGGGCGCACGCGCCTGGGCGGCCGACCGCGGCCTGCGGCTGCTCGCGCCGGCCGGGGCCGCGGTGGCGGTCGCCGCGGACAAGGTCGACGCGCTGGGGTTGTTCCGGCGCGCCGGCGTGGCCGTGCCGACGCCCAGGGTGGTCCTGGCCGATCCCGACGACGCGGACTCGTGCTGGGCGGCGGGCGGTGGCCGCCCGGTCGTGGTGCAGCGGCGGGCCAACGACCTCACCGGCAAGGGCACCCGGCTGGTGACCGACCGGGCCGGGCTGCGCGCGGTGCTGGCCGGGTGGCGGGGCGAGCGGCTGCGGGTGTCGGCGTACGTGCCCGGGATCCCGCTGACCGTGAGCGGGTGCGTCACCGGCGGCGCGACCGCGGCGTCCGCGCTGTCGCACCAGTTGGTCGGCCTGCCCGAGCTGACCCCGTACTGGGGCGCGCACTGCGGCAACCAGCTGGTGGCCGACGACGAGCTGCCCGCCGGTGTCGCCGCGGCGTGCCGGAGCGCCTGCGAACGGGTCGGCGACCGGCTCCGCGACCTGGGTTTCCGCGGCGCGTTCGGCCTCGACCTCGTGGCGACCGGCGCCGGCGCGGTCTTCGCCGTCGAGGTCAACCCCCGGTTCCAGACCGTGGTGTCGCTCGTGCAGGCGCAGGAGGAGGCCGCGGGGCTGCTGCCCATGCTCGGCGCGCACGCCCTCGCCTCGCTGCTGCCGTCCGTGCCCGTGCGGCGGGTCCGCGCCGCGTGCCTGGCGCTGAGCCAGCTCGTCGTGCCCGCCACCGACCACGGCGTCCTCCACGCGATCCCGGAGTCGGGCGGCTACCGGCTCGACGCGGGGCGGCTGCGGCCGCTCGGCCGGCGCCGGCTCACCGACCTGCGCCCCGGCGAGGCGTTGCTGTGGCGGCACGCCCGGCCCGGCGACCCGGTGCGCCCGGGCGAGGAACTGGTGCTCGTCCAACTGCCCCACCGCGTGGCCGCGGTCGGCGAGCGGCCCCCGCTCGACCCCGACGCGCTGGCCTGGGTCCACGCGGTCCGCCGGGCCACGACCCTCGGAGGACGACCGCGGTGACCACCACCGCCCCGCACGAGCTGGCCCTCACCCGCGAGCACATGCGCGCCCTCGGCCACCGGGTGGTGGACCTCGTGGTGGACCACCTGTCCGGGCAACGGGACCGGCCCGTGCGCCGGCCGGCGGACCGCGCGGACGTCGGACGCCTGCTGGCCGAGGCGATCCCGGAGGACCCGGCGGACCCGGCCGGGCTCCTCGACCTCCTCGCCGCCGAGGTGCTGCCCCGGTCGCTGGACCTCGGGCACCCCGGCTGCTTCGCGTTCATCCCGAGCGCCAACAACTTCCTCGGCGTCCTGGGCGACTTCCTCGCCTCCGGGTTCAACGTCTCGCCCGGCGCGTGGTTCGTCGGCGCGGGGGCGTCGGCCGTCGAGCAGGTCACCGCCCGGTGGCTCGCCGAGCTGCTCGGGATGCCGGCGGGCAGCGGCGGCGCCTTCACCCCCGGTGGGACGGTGGCCAACCTGACGGCCATCGCCGCGGCCCGGCACGACCGGCTCGGCGACGACGCCGCCGGCGCGGTCCTCTACTGCTCCGACCAGACCCACCCGGCGGTGCTGCGCGCCGGTCACGTGCTGGGCCTCGGCGACGGGCTGCGGGTGCTGCCCACCGTCGACCACCGCCTCGACCCGGACGTGGTGCGGCGGGAGGTCGAGGCCGACCGGCGGGCCGGCCGCCGGCCGTTCCTCGTGCTGGCCAACGCGGGCACCACCGGCGCCGGCGCCATCGACCCGCTGCCCGAGCTGGCCCGCCTGTGCCGGGAGCACGGGCTCTGGCTGCACGTCGACGGCGCGCACGGCGCGGCGGCCGCGCTGACCGCACGGGGGCGCGTCGCCCTGGCCGGGCTGGCCGAGGCCGACTCGATCGTGATCGACCCGCACAAGTGGCTGTTCCAGCCCTACGAGATCGGCTGCCTGCTGGTGCGGGACCCGGCCGCGCTGCGCCGCGCGTTCGCGCTGGACCGGTTCCGCGCGCGGGCCGGCTACCTCGACCTCGCCCGGCCCGCGCCCGGGGAGGTGGACCTGTCCGACCACGGCGTGCAGTTCACGACGGAGGCCCGCGCGCTCAAGCTGTGGCTGTCGTTCAAGGGCTTCGGGGTCGCCGCGTTCCGCGCGGCCGTCGACCACGGGCTGGACCTGGCCGAGCACGCCGCCGACCTCGTGGCGCGGCACGACGAGCTGGACCTGGTCGCGGGTCCCAGCCTGGGCATCGTCTGCCTCCGCTACCGGCCGCGCGCCGACCGCGCCACCGACCCGGACGCGGTCCAGACCAGGATCGCGGACACCGTCAACCGGGGCGACCGGTTCCTGATCGCCACGACCACCGTGAACGGGCTCCGCGCGCTGCGGCTGTGCACCGTCAACCCCCGCACCACACCGGCCGACGTCACCAGCCTCCTGGACGACGTCGTGGCCGCGGGCCGGGACATCACGTGATCGCGATCCGGCACGGACACCGGGAAGCGACTGGGCATCGCGTCACGGCTCGGCCGCCGACCGGCGGCCGAGCGGAAGACCAACCGCGAACGCGACATCGCCATCACGTACGCGAGTCATCGCGTGCTCACCAGCCAACTCCCCCGGTTCCGCGAGCACTGGCGGGAGATGCTCGTCTCGGCCGGGCTCGACCCGGACGACGACAGCACCACAAGCTGCGCTACGACGCGCCCCGGCCGTTCACCGCGATTCGCCACCTCTACGGCGACCGCGACGTCACCGCGTGGGGCGGGCCCGGCCGGGGCACCGTCACCGACATCAAGGGCGACGAGTGGCGCAGCTACCTCGACACGGCCGACCACCCGGAGTACCCGTCCACCTCGGCCGCGTTCTGCGGCGCGTTCGCCCAGGCGGCCCGGCGGTTCACCGGTTCGGACGCGCTGGGCCTGTCGATCCGCGTCGCCAAGGGCGCGTCGAAGGTCGAACCGGGCCTCACCCCGCGCGCCGACACCACGCTCGGCCCGTGGGAGACGCTGACCGAGTGGGAGGAGGCGTGCGGCCGGAGCAGGCTGCTGGGCGGCGTCCACTTCCGCTCCGCCGTCGAGGCGGGACGCGACCTGGGCAGGCGCGTGGGCGACCGCGCCTACGAGTTCCTCCGGCAGCACATCGACGGCACCGCGCCGCCACCGCCGGAGGCCGGGGAGCCGGTCGGTCAGGGGTAGTCCTCGACCCGCCATTCGTCGTGCCAGTCGAGCACCGGCAGGTCGCCGTCGAACCGGAGGGGCAGCCAGACGTAGTCGGCGACGGACGTGTCGAAGCGCGCCCCGGCGAACATCTCGTCGGCCTCGTCCGCCTCGCCCGCGAAGACCCGCCGGAACACGTCGGGCGCCTGCCGGGCGACCTCCGCCGGGACCCCGGGCAGCCACCGGTCGGCGAGCGCGATGTACAGGTCCTCCTTGCCGGGGTGCCGGAAGACCGAGCTGACCTGCGACCGGAACGACGTGCCCGTGGGGTCGCCGGGGTGCGGGTCGCCCAGCACGGTCCACGGCCCGTGGTAGGTGTCCGCCACGGCCACCTCCGAGCGGTTGGGGTAGTACCCGGTGGTGCCCGAGGTGACCAGGTAGTGCCGCCCGTCGCGGGTGAAGTGCGCCGGCGCCTCCCGCACGTCCGGCGGGCGGCGGCGCGGGAAGTGGGTCGAGTAGTACCCCGTCACGTCGGTGAGGTCGGCGGTGAGGTCGGCGCAGATCAGTTCACTGTGGACGCGCTCGAAGTAGTAGTACCCCTTGCCGTCGGGCGCGACGACCAGGTCGAAGTCGCCCGCGCTCATCCCGAGCGGGCGCAGGCCGGTGCGCACCACCTCGTACGGGCCCAGGACGTGGTCGGCGACGAGCACCGTCGCCGTCTGCACGTCGCCCATGGTCTTCAGCCAGCACACGAACCTGCCCGTGCGCTCGTCGCGGACGATGTGCGGCCGGTCGGTCGGCGCCGACGGGTGCAGGGCCGAGCGGACGTCGTCCTCGACGGGCGGGATGACGAGGCCCTCGTCGGTCCAGTTGTAGAGGTCCGTCGAGGAGTAGCACCGGACGCCCCAGTGCCAGATCCCGTTGCCGGGCCTGGTCTTCTCCTTGTTCTCGCCGTACCAGTAGAAGGTGCCGTCGAGGTGCAGGATCGAGCCGCCGTGCGCCTGGATCCGGTGGCCGGCGGTGTCCAACCACACCCGGCCCGGTCTGATCGAGGTGTGTGCCATCGGGTGTCCCGCGGTCGGTGTGGTGACGGCGTGCCGCTCCGGCGACGCGCGCCCGTGGCACCCTTCTACACCGTGCGCCGCCGGGCGGGCAACCACGTCCGACCCTGTCGAAAGTCAAGGGCGATCGGTTCCTTTCGGCAGGGGTGCGCGGCCGGCCGCCTGCCTAGCTTGGGGCGGGTGATCGAATTCCTGGCGGTCGGCACCGACGCGGTGCTCGGCGTGTTCGCGGTGATGTTCCTGGTGCTGTGGTTCCGATTCCGGCTGCGCGCCGTGCTGGCGGGCGCAGGGGTGGTGCTGGCCTACGGGATCTCCGAGGTGGTGAAGCTGCTGGTGGCCGAGGAGAGGCCGTGCCGCACCGCGCCGGCGCTGGTGGAGTGCCCCGCCCCGGGTGACTGGTCGTTCCCCAGCAACCACTCGGCGATCGCGGGCGCGTCGGCGATGGCGGTGTTCGCGCTGCACCGGGGGTTGGGGTGGTTGGCGTTCGTGGTGGCGGTGGCGGCGGCGTCGTCGCGGGTCGTCCTCGGCGTGCACTACGTGCACGACGTCGTGGCCGGGCTGCTGCTGGGGGCGGTAGTGTCGTGGGCGATCGCCCGGGTGGTCCGACCGCGGGCGCGGTCCCGCGCCGACGCGCCGACCGTCGTCCTGGACCGGGTGCGGTGATCGCAAGGGCTGGTGACGACTCCGGTGACGGCCGGGACGAGGAGTGCCGTGCTGGGGCGGTTCGCGTTGTGGGTGTGCGCGGCGGTGCCGGTGCTGGCGGGTGGGGTGACCACCCGGGCCGGCCGGCTCGCGGTGTGGGAGGTCGTGCTCGACCTGGTGGTGCTGGCGGTGGCGTTCGCGATCGTGCCCCGGCGTCCCACGGTGGCGCTCGGGCTGGCGCTGGGCGCGTGGCTGGTCTGCTACCTGGTGCGCGTCGAGCTGGACAGCGGGACCGGCGTGGTCGCGCTCGCCGCCGCGTTGGCCCTCGTCAGCTTCCTGGCCGGGCGGCACGCGGCGGACCCGCGGCCGACCGCCATCGCGCTCGCCGTGGCCGAGGTGGCGGGTGTGGTGGTCGCGCTGACCGAACGCGGCGGGTCGGACACGGCGTTGGCCGTCACGTCCGGCATCGGGGTGCTCGGGGTGGTGCCGTGGGCGTTCGGGCGGTTCCGCAGGCGGTACGCCGAGCTGCTCGACGTCGGCTGGGAGCACGCCGCGCTGCTGGAGCGGGACCTGGACCGCGCGCGTGACGCCGAGCGGGCGCGGTTGGCGGGCGAGATGCACGACCTGGTCGGGCACGAGTTGGCGCGGGCGGCGTTGCTGGTGGGCGCGCTGGAGCTGGAGCCGACGCTGACCGGCCGGCAGCGGGAGGCCGCCGGGACCGCGCGGGCCAGCGTCACCGCGGCGGCGGAGCGGCTCGCGGAGGTCATGCAGGTGCTGCGGGCCGACGAGGACGAGCCCGTGGCGGGTGTCGAGGAGGTCGTCCGCCGGTCGGGGCTCGCCGTGCGGCTGGTGAACCGCCGCACCGAGGAGGTCGACGGGATCATCGCGCGCACCGTGCACCGGGTGGTGGCGGAGGCGTTGACGAACGTGATCAAGCACGCGCCGGGCGCGGAGGTCACCGTGGAGCTGAGCCCGGCGCTGGAGCTGCGGATCGCCAACGGGCCCGCCCCGAAGGCGCACGCCGTGGGCAGCGGCAAGGGGCTGGTGGGCCTGGCCGAGCGCGTCGCGCTGGTCGGCGGCCGGTTCCACGCCGGTCCCACCCGCGACGGCGGGTTCGAGGTCCGGGCCGAGCTGCCGGAACGGCCGTTGCCGCGCACGACGCCCACGCACGTGCGGCGGGAGCACACCGAGCAGGAACTCCGGCGCAGCGCCCGGCGGACGGTGCTGATCACGTCCGCGGTGTGCGCCGTGATCGCGATCGGCGTGCCGGGGTACATGGTGTTCGACGCGGCCACGTCCGTGCTGACGCCTGCCGCGTTCGACCGGGCGCGGCCGGGGCAGCACGAGGACGAACTGGACCTGCCGTGGCGGACGAGGGTGGACAACCCGCTCGGCGTCCGCGCGCCGGCGGGCGTCGAGTGCCGGTACTACAGCACGCACGCCAACCCGTTCGACCACGCGCGGCACGACCTGTACCAGCTCTGCTTCCGGGACGACCGGTTGGTGCGCAAGGAGTCGCTCGTCAGGAGGTCCGGTTGATCAGGGTGGTGCTCGCCGACGACGAGCCCGTGGTGCGGTTCGGGGTCAAGGCGGTGCTGGCGACCGCCGGCGACGTCGACGTGGTGGCCGAGGCCGCGACCGGGCACGACGCCCTGGCCGAGGTCGCGCGCCACCGCCCCGACGTGGCCGTGCTGGACATCCGGATGCCGGGCCTGGACGGCCTCGACGCGGCCGGGCTGATCGCCGAGCGGCACCCCGGGACGCGGACCCTGGTGCTGACCACGTTCGCGGACGACGGCTACATCAGCCGGGCGCTCGGCGAGGGCGCCTCCGGTTTCGTGCTCAAGACCGGCGACCCGCAGGAGCTGATCTCCGGCGTGCGCGCCGTCGCGACCGGCGCCGCCTACCTGTCCCCCTCCGTCACCAGGCGCGTGGTCGACCACCTGGCCCGCAGCCGCCCCCGCCCGGCCGCGACGGCCCGGATCTCGCCCCTGACCGCCCGGGAGCGGGAGGTGCTGGGCCTGGTGGGCGCGGGCCTGTCCAACGCCGAGATCGCCGCGCGGATCCACGTGGTCGAGGGCACCGTCAAGGTCTACGTCAGCACGATCCTGAAGCAGCTGGGCGTCCGCAACCGCGTCCAGGCGGCGATCATCGCCCACGAGTCGGGCCTGATCCCCGACTGAGCGCCCCCCGGGGGGGGCCCCCCCCGCCCCCCGCGGCGGCCCCCCCCGGGGGGGTTGCGCCCGGGGGGGGGGGGGGGTGGGGGGGGGGGGCGCCGCCCGCCCCCCCCCCCCCCC
>NZ_JBHYXZ010000046.1:29964-56432 GCF_042752395.1 Actinosynnema sp. NPDC059335
CTCCCCCCGCGTGGGGGCCCTGCCCCCGGGGGCGCCCCCCGGGGGGGGCCCCCCCCCCGCCCGCGGGGGGGCCCCCCCGGGGGGCGTTGACCGCGGGGCGGGAGTGCGTTCTCGTCGGGGTGCCGGCCCTGCGCCGGCCTCGGGCAGGAGGGCGGTGTGCCGGTGGACGCGCGACGCGAGGACCGGGGCGGTGTCCACCAGACCGGGAGCCGGACGACCTGCGCGACGTGTGGCCGCCGCCCACCTGCGGGCGCTCGGACCGGACCACCCCCACACGGCGACCATCCGCCGCGACCTCGCCTACTGGCGACGGCTCCTCCGGCAGGGGCACGACGTGCCGAGGTGACCGGTGCGGCGGCTGTCGCGCTCCCGGCGGACGGGGCCGTCGTCGTTCCGGGTTGCCACCCGACATATCAACGAACGTTAGTATGTTGGCCGTGGACCGTGACGCCTGCGACCTGTTGTGCCTCGACCTCCCGCACGCGGAGGAGATCAGGGCCGGGCTGCCGGAGCCGTCGCCGGTGGAGAAGGCGGCCGCGGCGGCGCGGGCGTTGGGCGACCCCACCCGGTTGACGATCGCCGCCGCCCTGTTCACCGGTGGCGAGCTGTGCGTGTGCGACGCGTCCTGGGTGGTCGGGGCGGCGCAGAACCTCACCTCGCACCACCTGCGCCAACTCAAGGCCGCCGGGCTGGTGACGGCCCGCCGTGACGGGCGGCTGGTGATGCACGCGCTCACCGCGCGGGGCCGGGCCCTGGTCGCCGCCGTCCTCGACGTGACCGCCGACGATGTCCGCTGACGCGCACCACGACGTCCTCGTCATCGGCGGCGGGCAGGCCGGGCTCGCCATGGGCCGCGCCCTGGCCGTCGCCGGGCGCGACTTCGCCGTCCTCGACGCCGCGACCGAGGTCGGCGCGTCGTGGCGCCGCCGCTGGGACTCCCTGCGGCTGTTCACCCCGGCCCGGCACAGCGGGCTGCCCGGCCTGCCGTTCCCCGGACCCGCCGACCACCTGCCCGGCAAGGACGAGGTCGCCGACTACCTCGCCGACTACGCCCGGCACTTCGCCCTGCCGGTGCGGCTCGGAACCGCCGTGCGCCGGCTGTCGCGGACCGACGACGGGCGGTTCCGGGCCGTCACCGACCGGGGCACGCACACCGCACGGGCCGTCGTCGTGGCGACCGGTCCGTTCCAGCGCCCGGCCGTTCCCGCGTTGGCCCGCGACCTCGCCCCCGGCGTCACCCGGCTCCACACCGCCGACTACCGCGCCCCGGACCGCCTGCCGGACGGCCCGGTGCTCGTCGTGGGCGCGGGGAATTCCGGCGTGCAGATCGCCGACGAACTCGCCCGCACCCACCGGGTGACCCTGGCGGTCGGGTCGCGGCAGCCGACCCTCCCGCAACGCCTGCTCGGCCGCGACCTGTTCACGTGGCTGGACGCGCTCGGCGTGGTGGACGTGCCCGCCGACAGCGGCCTCGGCCGCCGCCTGCGCCACCGCGACCCGCTGATCGGCGTCGGGCTGCGCGCGCTGCGCCGCCGGGGCGTGGTGGTGCGCGACCGGGTCGTCGCGGTGCACGGGGACCGCGTCCGCACCGCCGACGGCCACGACACCACCCCCGCGACCGTCGTCTGGGCGACCGGGTACCGACCGGACTACGGCTGGCTGGACCTGCCCGGCGCGCTGGGCCCTGACGGCCGGCCGCACCACGCGGCGGGCGTCAGCCCGATCCCCGGCCTGCACTTCCTCGGCCTGCCCTTCCAGCGCAACCGGGGCTCGGCGCTGCTCGGCTGGGTCGGCCGGGACGCGGCCCACCTGCTCGGCGCGGTGACCGCCCGCCGACCCCCGACCGCCTAGGCGGCCCGACGGGGCGCCGGTCGACCCCGGAGCCGGTCCGGTTCACCGATGCGCCGAACCGACCGCCCGGGGGCGGGAACTTCCGCGGCACGGCATCCGACTGAATCAAGCAAGGAGGACGCACGGGCGCGTCGTCCCCGTCCACGGAGGTAGGGGCGCGATGGTCTCCGCGAAGGCGACGCTCGACGGCGCTCGGCGCCGGCCGGGCCTGCGGGCCGACTTGAGGACGGCGGCGCTGGACGCCGCCGCCGCACTGGTGATCACCCTCGCGATCTTCGCGTGGCTGTACGCGCGGGTGCGGTCGGGGACGTCGGCCACCGTCGCGGTGATGCCGTTCCTCGCCGACGCGAACGCCTACCTGATGTACTGGCTGTGCCAGGCGTTCGGCTGGACGGCGCTGCTGTGGGCGTGGTTGACCACCATGCTCGGGCTCGTCCGGTCGAGCGACCGGCCGCGGCTCTCCCCGGTCGCGGTCGAGCGGTGGCACCGCGCCACCAGCCTGACCACGATCGGGCTGATGTTCGCCCACGCGTTCTGGTTCTTCGCCGAGCTGGTGCGGGTCAACGAGTACGGCCTGGGCTGGGCGGGCCGGATCGGCAGCGCGTTCGTCGAGGTCTTCGTGCCGGGCGGGTACCCGTCGGGCACCGGCCGCGTCGCGGTCCTGCTCGGCCTGCTGGCGCTCTACCTCGCCCTGCCGCTCGGGTTGGCCTACTACCTGCGCCACCGCACCGGGGCGCGGGTGTGGCGGGCGCTGCACCGGTTCGTGATCGTCGTGTACGTGCTCAGCGTCTGGCACACCCTGCTCTACGGCACCAACGTGTGGTTCGACGGCTGGCCGCGCACCACCCTGTGGCTCCTGCAGTTGCCGATCGCCGTGCTGCTGCTGGCGCGGTTGCTCGCACCGGCCCGTCCCAGCGAGCGGCTGGGGCGCGGGGGCGGCGCCCTGGTCACCGGTCGGCGGGCGGTGGCGCTCCTGGCGGTCGTCGCCACGATCGGGGTGCTCGTCGCCGTGGTGGTGAGCGGTCGGGACGGTGGCCGCACGCCCGGCGCGCACCACGGCGCCGGCCTGTCGGTCCAGCCGTGGATGGTGTGGGTGGGGCTCGCGGCGTTCGCGGTGGCGGTGGCCGTGGCGGTCGGGCTGGCCCGGCGTGCCGAACGGGTGCGCTGATCCGGGACGGCACGCGGACCTGACGCGCGCGAAGGGGTGGAGCGTCATGCACTGGTACGAGGACGACGACCTCTGGGTGGGGTTCGCGGAGGTCATGTTCCCGGCACGCCGGCACGAGGAGGCCGCCGACCTCGTCGCCGGCTCGCCGCTGCTGGAGGTCCCCGCCGGCGCGCGGGTGCTGGACCTGGCCTGCGGACCGGCCACGCACGTGGTGCCCTTCGCCCGGCGCGGGGCGCGGGTCACCGGCGTCGACCTCAGCCCGGCCATGCTCGCCCGCGCCCGCGACGCGTGCGACCGCGCGGGCGTGACCGCGCGCCTCGTCCAGGCCGACATGCGGCGCCACGTCGAGCCCCGGGCCTACGACCTGATCGTCAACATGTACACCTCGTTCGGGTACTTCGCCGACCCCGACGACAACCTCGCGGTGCTGCGCCACGCCTTCGCGTCCCTCGCGCCCGGCGGGCGGCTCCTGGTCGACGTGCTGGGCAAGGAGGTCCTGGCGGGCTGGGTCGGCCGACCGCAGGCGGTGGACGTGGACGGCGGCACGGTCTACATGCGGGACACGATCCTCGACGACTGGACGCGGTTGCGCACCGACTGGACGTTGGTGCGCGGCGGCGCCGCCCGCCACGCGTCCATCGTGTCGTTCCTCTACAGCGCGGCCGAGCTGCGCGCGATGTTCGAGGCCGTCGGGTTCACCGACGTCGAGTGCTACGGGGACTTCGACGCCTCGCCCTACGACAACCGGGCGCGTCGCCTGATCGTGCGGGGCTCGCGCGCCGACTGACGCTCACCCCTCCGCCCCCACGTCGGCCGGGAGGACCCGTTCGGTGAGCAGGCGGCGGACCCGCGCGGTGCGGTCGGGCACGTCCAGCCAGGCGTCCAGCAGCCGCCAGCCGTGGAAGTAGGCCAGGACGTAGAGCGACATGCCGGGCGCGCGCAGCGAGGTCAGCGCGGCGGCCGCCTCGGCTTCGGTGAGCAGGGACCAGCGGGACAGGTAGTCCGCCACCTCCGCCTCCGGGCGGCCTTCGCCGGCGAGGAGGGCGGCGTTCGCCCAGACGCCGAACAGGGCGTTCTGGGCGCGGTGGATCGCCGCGAAGTCGCTGCCGTCCGGGGCGATCCCGAACTCGGGCAGCACGTGCCGGGCGAGCCACGCCTGGGCCTCGTCACCGGGGAAGACCAGGTCCTGCGCGTGCAGGCCGAGGCCCTCGCCGACGACGGAACCGGGCGTGAGCAGGAACCTGATCCGCTGCTCCGGGCCGAGCAGGCGCTCCTTGAGCACGGCCTCGGCGATGTGCCCGGGATGGCCCTCGTGGGCGACCACGTACAGCAGGTCCGCCAGGTTGAACGGCACGTCCCGGTTGACGTGGATGGTCGACCGCAGACCGCCTTCGTACTCCCCGGCGGCGCGGAAGTGCGTGCCGGACACCAGGCGGCACCGCACCTGCTCGTCCTCCGGCAGGGGCACGATCCCGCCGGTGCGCCGACGCGTTTCGGAGACCGCGCGCAGCACGAGGTCGGGCACCCGGTGGACCCGGTCCGGCGGCAGCAGGTGGGCGGTGCGCCAGGCGTTCAGCCGTTCGGCCAGGGAGCCGGGGCCGCCGGGCAGCGCGGCGTCGAGGCGGTCGTGCACCTGCTCGAACAGCGCCTCCGGCACCCGGTGCGCGGTGATCCCGAGGCACTCGCGCGCGTGCTCCGGCAGCGGTGCGCGCTCGCCCGCCAACCGCCGTGCGACGGCCCGCATGGCGCGGACGTCGGCCGCCAGGTGCCGGGCGCGCTCCGGCGGGAACGGCACGTGCTCCGCCAACGCCTCGGCGTCCTCGACCAACCGCCCGGCCGGGGGCGGCTCCTCGCGCTCCACCAGCTCACGCCACCCGGGCGGCCCGTGGTAGACGAGCACCGGCCCGGTGGCGCTGCCCGTCATCCGCCGGCTCAGCCGCAACGCCAACAACCCGTACCGCCGCAACCAGTCCCGCACGTTCTCCTCCTCCACTTCGCGGTGCTGCCGAAGCTAGCTGTACGGTTTCCCGTACACCGCACGGAAGGAGTCGGCGAGGTGCCCCGACAGCGACCGGCCGCGATCTGGTTCGCCGAGGAGCCGGAGCGGAAGCCACGCCTGTCCCGGGACCGGATCACCCGCGCCGCGGTCGAACTGCTGGACGCCGAGGGCGTGGCCGGGCTGTCCATGCGCCGCCTGGCCGCCCGCCTGCGCGCGGGCACCATGTCGCTGTACGAGTACGTCGGCAGCCGCGAGGACGTGCTGGACCTCGCCGTGGACGCGGTCCTCGCCGAAATCGAACTCGACGTCGACGACGACCTGCCGTGGCCCGACGCCCTGCGCCGGCAGATGGTCCGCAGCAGGCGGGTCATGCTGCGCCACCCCTGGCTACCGGCCCTGACCGCCACCCGTCCGCTGCTGGGCCCCCACGCCCTGGCCGCCGCCGAACTGCTCCACGCCCTGCTCGTCCGGGCGGGCCTGACGGGCCCCCGCCTCACCGCCGCCGTCGGCGCGCTGACCTACTACGTCCAAGGCTTCACGGCCGCCGAGAACACCTGGCGCACCACCGTCCGCGACCCGGCCGAGGAAACCGACCTGCGCCGCCGAACCCAACACCACCTGACCCGCCACCAGGACCGCTATCCCGTGCTGGCCGAGCACTCCACCGTGGCGGACACCGACTTCGACCACTCGTTCCACCTGGGCCTGGACACCGTCCTGGCCGGCATCCGCGCCCAGGTCGGCGACTGAGCCCCGGACCGAGGAGCCTCGCATCGGCGGTCGCGCCCGGGAGTGGCCTGCGCGGCGTCGGATCGGACACCACCGCCCTGCCGTCGGGGACGGCGGCGGGGCGTCGTGCGACGACCGCGCCCACGCCGGCGCCTGGCGGATGGACGTGGTGAACGGATCGCTCCGGAACCACACCGGAGGACCGCGCACCGCCCTACCGCACGCGCCCCACGCGGAAGTCGTTGCCGTGGTAGCGGGACAGCAGGCTGTTCATCATGGTGGTGAAGAAGCGGCGGTAGGCGCTTTCCGTGACCAGGGTCTTGAACCAGGTCCACCGGTCCATCCGGGTCAGCGCCATCAGCGGCGGGATCGGGAAGTTCTGGCACGCGAGGAAGGCGGCGATCGTGCCCTTGCCGTCGGGGGTGCGGCGGAACGACGTGTAGCCGTCGTCGCACACGGCCGAGCCGTTCGGGCTGTGCACGGTCAGCATCCACACCCGCTGCTCGTCCGGGCCGTACTCGACCTTCTCCAGCTTGTAGACGTCGAGGTTGTCCTTGCCGAAGTACGCCGCGTAGTTCGGCTGCGGCAGGGCGACGACACGCACGCCCTGGTGCACGGACCGGCCCTCGCCGTCCCGCTTGACCACCCTCGTCGTGACGCCGAGCGAGTCGCGGTAGAACTCGCCGATGTGGCTGATGTCCACCCTGGACACGAAGTCCTCGAACGGCACGTCGAACGTCCGCTCGCCGTAGAACAGCACGGTGTCGGCCAGGTGCACCCAGCGCATGCCCCGGCGGTCCAGCGGCACCGCCGAGAGCTGCCGCTCCACGTCCTCCAGCTGCGGGATGATCTTCTCGTAGTCGGCCTCGTGGTAGAGGCCCAGGTCGATGTCGAAGGACGGCTCCACCCGGTCCACCGTGGGCTTGGCGAAGACGATCCGCGTCGCGCGGGCGACGGCCGAGAGGATTGAGGGCACGGTCCCGGAACCTTTCGTGTAGGGGTCAGACCAGGTCGTCGGACGAGGACGCGCGCCCGCTCACGACCTCGGGGCGGCGCTCCGCCGGCGGGGCGGGCCGCGGGGTCGGGGAGGACGGGAACCACCAGTTCCAGCGGCCCATGAGCTGCATGCTCGCGGGCACCAGGACGCCGCGGACCACGGTGGCGTCGATCAGCACGGCGAACGCGAGCCCCACGCCGAGCTGCTTGAGCGGCGTCACGTCCGACAGCGCGAACCCGAAGAACACCGCGATCATGATCGCCGCGGCGCTGCTGATCACCCGGCCGGTGCGCGCCACGCCGTCGATGATCGACCCCGTGTTGTCCCCGCTGCCCCGGAACAGCTCGGCGATCCGGGAGATCAGGATGACCTCGTAGTCGGTCGACAGCGCGATGACGATCGCGACGATGGTGATCGGCACGATCGGGTGCAGGTCCGCCGGGTCGGACCAGCCGATCAGCGCCGCGCCCACCTCGGTGGTGGACAGCAGCAGCAGGCCGCCGGTGCTCGCGCCCAGCGACACCACGACCAGCAGCACGGCCTTGATCGGCAGCACGATCGACCGCATCGCCACCACGAGCAGGAGCAGCACGAGCCCGAGCAGCACGGCCAGCATCAGCGGCAGGCTCGCGAACAGGGCGTCGGTGGCGTCGATGCGCATCGCGGTCTCGCCGCCCACCTCGTACACCACGCCGTCGAGCTGCCCGCGCAGGTCGCCGTCGCGCAGGCTGCGCACCAGGTCGTGGGTCCGGTCGTCGGACGGGCTGTGCACGGTCGCCACGCTCACCCGGTAGACGTCCGGCCGGTCCAGCGGCACGGGCGCCGCCGCGCGCACCTCCGGGTCGCCGGACAGCACCTGCGCCACCCGTTCGGCCTGTGTGCGGGCGGTGTCCGCGGTCGCCCGCACGACGATCTCGACGGGCGAGATCACCCCCGGCCCGTAGGCGGCCGCGGCGGCCTCGGTGGCCTGCCGCACCTGCGAGTCGGACGGCATCGCGCTCGCCGACGGCAGGTCCACCCGGTCCGCGAGGTCCAGCGCGGGCACGCAGAACAACGCCATCAGCACGGTCGCGCCGACCAGCCAGCGGCCGGGCCGGTCGGTCACCCGCTTGCCCCAGCGCGCCCAGAAGCCCGACACCTCGGCGTCCACCGCCACCGCGCCGCCGGACGCGAGCAGCCGCTGCCGGTCCTTCTTGCGCAGCACCCGCAGGCCCAGCATCCGCAGCACGATCGGGGCGCCGACGAGCGCGGCCACGATCGCCGCCACCGTCACCAGGATCATGCCGAGCCCGGCGGTGCGGATGGCCCGCGAGTCGACCAGGAACATGGTCGCCTCGGCCACCACCACGGTGATCCCCGACCAGGCGATCGCCGTGCCGGTGGTGCGCATGGCGTGCCGGACCGAGTCGTCCACGCCCATCCCGCGCAGCAGCGACTCGCGCACCCGCTGGACGAGGAACATCGCGTAGTCGACGGCGAGCGCGAGGCCCACCATCGACGCCGCGTTCGTCACGTACTCCGAGAACGGGATGCCGTACGCCAGCGCGCCCGCCGCGCCCAGGCCGCCGACCAGCGCGGACAGGCCGATGACGAGCGGGACGACGGTGGCCCACAGCGCGCCGAAGGTGAGCAGCAGGACCACCAGGACGATCGGCAGGCCCACCTGCTCGGCCCGCAGCAGGTCGCTGCGGGAGAGCTGGACCAGCTCCTCCCGGTGGGCGCCGTACCCGCCGAGGAACACCTCGCTGCCCTCGGCGGTCAGCTCCTCCTCGTCGTTGAGCAGCTTGTTCGCCACGTCGATCGAGCCGTCGACGCCGCCGGTGGCGGAGACCCCGAGGACCACGATCGGCCCCGATCCGGGGTCGGGCGGGGGCAGCGGCAGCGGCTTGACCTCGCGGACGCCTTCCGTGCCCGCGATGGCCGCGCTGATCGGTTCCAGCGCGGCCCGCCCCGCCGCGTCGTCGCCCGCCGCCCGACCCGTCACGACGACGAACAGCGACGGCACGCCGTTCGCGCTCAGCTCCCGCGCGACCGCCTCCGCCTGGCTGGACTCCGACGCCTCGCCGCCCGGCACCGCGCGGCCCTCCAGCCCGAGGGCGAAGAAGCCGCCGACGACGGCCAGCAGCACCCAGGCGACCAGCACGGGTTTGCCGTTCCGGAAGAGGAAGTCGGTGAGGCGGTCCATCGGGGTGGCTCCTGGTGGGTCGCGGTGGTGGTCCGGCCGCTAGCGCGGCGCGCCGGGGCGCTGCTTCGCCCGCGGTTGCCGCGGCGCGCGCGGCGGCTTGGCCGGAACCTGCTCCGGCGTCGCCACCGTCGGCCGCGTGGTCAACAGTGCCCGGTCGCGGGGCTCCGCCGCGACACTCGGAGGGCTGATGAGGGTGCTGTGGTGGAAGCCGAGCCGGGGGTCGCTCCACCACCGCAGACCGCTGTCGAACTCCTGGAGCTCGGGCATCCGCACCTGGAGCCGGACGGTGTTCTCCGGGTAGTTGTAGACGGTGACCTGGTTCAGCCCGCGGTTCGCGGTGAACAGCAGCGACTGGTCGGCGGAGAGCTGGCAGGCGTACACCGAGTCCACCATCGCGCCGCGGGCCACGCGCAGCGCCCGCAGGTAGTGGTGCCCCTGCGTGACGGCCGACCCGCGGCTGAACGTGTCCACGAGCGTGCGCGCGACCTGGCGGCCGGCCCGGAGCTGGGCCCGCAGGCTCGGCCGCTCGTCGAGCACCCGGAACGTCGTGAAGCTCGCCAGGTCGATCATCACGATCGTCCCGCTGGCCCCGTTGCAGTAGATCAGCTCGCGGTCGGAGATACAGACGTCGGAGTTGATGTGCGCGGGCGTGTCGTGCCCGGCGGACCAGTGCCGCAGCACCTGCCCGGTCTCCGCGTCGATCTCGAACGCGTACTCCTTGAACTGGGCGATGCTCCACTCGTGCCAGTCCCGGCCGTCCTGCGGGTTGACCCGGAACGACAGGGCGTAGAAGCGGTCCTCCACCGGGTGCGCCACCACGTGCCAGCAGGTCGCGGGCAGCGCCACCCGGCGCGCGGTGCGGGTGTGCAGGTCGAAGATGCCGACCTCGCACGCCTCGCCGCGCCCCGGGTGGTCCATGCCGCCGTAGACCAGGTAGCGCCCGGACGCCGTGGTCTTCATCGCGTGCGGCAGCTTCACGCCGTGGTCGCCGAGCCGCTCGGCCTTGTCCAGCCGCTGGAGGTCGGTCAACCACAGGCCGTCGCCCATCGCGGCGACGGCCTGCGTGTCGTTGATCCACGCGACGTGCGTGCTGCCCTTGATCGACGAGTCGGTCGGCTCGAACCGCAGCGTGGAGATCCGCTGGATCTCCTCGCCGTTCGCCGCGTCGTAGAACATCAGGTGCTGGCCGGTGCTGCCGAGGAAGCCGACCCGCCGGTCCGGGCTCACGCTGACCGCGTGGCCGCCCGCCATCCCGTCGTAGTACTCGACGTCGTAGGCGTACCGGCCGCTCTGCGGGTCGTACCGGAAGATGCAGACGCCGGCCCGTCCCTCCAGCCCGTTGAGGCCGTTGCCGTCGAGGGCGATGTGGAACGCGTACGGGTACTCCATCAGGACCTCCTCTCTCGTCACCGGTGGGGTCGCTCAGCGGCGCTTCGCGGCCCGACGGCGGTTGCGCAGGTAGAGGGCGGCGCCGACGACGCCGACCGCGGCCGCGACGCGCTTGGCGGAGCCCTTGCCCCGGTTGGGGCGGCCGATGCCGATCTCCTGGCCCTCGTAGCGGGCGATGATGTTGTCGACCGTGTCGTTCCAGAAGTCCATGTACGCGGCCTCGGTGAGCTTGGTGCGGAACCACTCCCAGCGGTCCAGCCGCAGCGCGACCATGATCCGGGGCCGCGGGAACGCCTGGCGGGCCACGAACACGATGTCCGTGCCGCCGCCCGCGGCGCGGCGGAACCCGAGGTAGCCGTCGTCCGCGGAGGTGGAGGCGTTGGGGCTGCACACGGTCCGCATCCAGTTGCGGACCTCGTCCGGCTCGTAGGTCATGTGCTCGAGCTTGTAGACGTCCAGCTCGTCCTTGCCGAGGAACGCCGTGTAGTTCGGCTGCGCCAGCGCGGCGATCCGCTCGATCTGGAGCGTCGGGCGGCCGGCCGAGTCGCGGTGCAGGACCTGGGTGTTGATGCCCAGCACGTCGCGGAACGCGTCGCCGACGCGGCTGATGTCCACCCGGGACACGAACTCGTCGTAGTCCATCTCGAAGTGGCGGATGCCGTAGAACAGCACGGCGTCGTCCTCGTGGATCCACCGGACGCCGTCGCTGTTGAGCGGCACGTCCTCCAGCAGCTTCTGCCAGCGCTCGGCCGACTCGGTGTCGTAGCGGAACTCCGGGGAGCGGTACTCCTCCAGGTCGAGCTTCACCGGCAGCCGCTTGCGCGACAGGGTGGACTTGGCGAGGGCGATCTGGGTGGCGCGGAACAGCTGCTTCGGCGCGAGGTCGGTGAGCAGCTTGCCCTCCGGCACCGTGTTCGGAGCGGCGTGGGCCCGGTACAGGTCGCTGCGGGCGTTGCCCATGGTCTTTCCCTCCTGCGGTTGGTCGGTCAGGCGCTGACGGCGGCGGCGTGGCGCTCGGGGACGACGGTCCCCTCCGGGAACTCGGCGGCGTCGCCGAACAGGCCGATCAGGATCAGCTGGATGACGTCGCTCAGCACGCGCTCGGCGACCGGTTCGACGATGCTCGCCAGCGAGGGCACGCCGAAGTCGAAGTCGGTGACGAACGCGGTCCGGACGCCGTCGGGCGTGGGGTCGAGCACCCAGCCGCCGGAGAACTCGTCGAAGTCCCCGTCCGTCTGGTTGAAGTCCAGCCGCAGCTCGTCGCGGCGGAACCAGTCCTCCTCGGTCCACTGGAGCAGGCCGTTGCGGAACTCCACGACCCAGTGGCTGACGGTGGAGCCGTCGGGCGACGTCTCCATCTCGACCGAGCGGACGATGTCCACCAGCTCGGCGTAGTGGCGGAAGTCGGCGAGGGTGTCGAAGACGGTCCCGGCGTCGACACCCCGGATGAACGCGTGGACCTCTACGTGGCGCACTTCAGCTTGCTCCTGTCGAATCGGCGGTCGGGTAGCGCGCCGAGAGCTCGGCACAGGCGCCGTCGAACGCGGAGAGCAGGAAGTCGACGTCGTCGTCGGTCAGCACGGCCGGCGGCGTGAACCGGAGCACGGCCCCGGCGTTGAGCGAGTAGTTCACGATCAGGTGGCGGTCGACCATCTCGGCGAGCAGCGCCCCGGCCAGGCCGGGGCCCGCCATGTCGACGCCGATGAGCAGGCCGACGCCCCGGACCTCCCGCACCAGGTGCGGGCAGCGCCGGTCGACGACCTCCCGCATCCCGGTCAGCAGGGTCTCGCCGAGCACGGCCGCGCGCTCGACGAGGCCGTCCTGCTCGATGGCCTCCACGGCGGCGCGGGCGGCGGCCATCGCGATGGGCGCGCCGGAGAACGTCGAGGTGTGGATGAACGGGTCCTTGGCGAACGCCTTGAACACGGCGGGCGTCGCGACCATCGCGGACACCGGGACGATCCCGCCGGACAGGCCCTTGCCCACCAGCATGATGTCCGGGGTGACGCCCTCCCGGTCCGCGCCCCACCAGGCGCCGAGCCGGCCCATGCCGGTCTGGATCTCGTCCAGGACCATCAGCGCGCCGTGCTGGTCGCAGATCGCCCGCACGTCGCGCAGGTAGCCCTCGGGCGGGATGACCACGCCGCCCTCGCCCTGGATCGGCTCCAGCACCACGCACGCCTGCGGCCCGGTGGCCAGCTCGGCGGCGAGCGCGTCGGCGTCGCCGAACGGCACGTGCGCGACGTCGGGCAGCAGCGGGCGGAACGGGTCCTGGTAGAGGCCGTTGGCGGTGACGGAGAGCGCGCCGAGCGTCTTGCCGTGGTACCCGCCGGTGGTGGACACCAGGCGGGTGCGGCCCAGCGTGCGGGCGAGCTTGATCGCCGCCTCGGTGGCCTCGGCGCCGGACCCGGCGAAGTGCACGTGCGCGAGGCCGTCCGGCACGACCCGGCCGAGCGCCGCCGCGGCCCGCGCCGCCTCCGGCTCCAGCAGGATGCGGCTCGCGATGGGGTTGGTCCGGATCTGCCGGATCACGGCCTCTTCGACGTGCGGGTGGCGGGCGCCGTGGATGAGGACGCCGTAGCCGCCGGCGTTGAGGTAGCGGCCGCCGTCGGAGGTCTCGATCCACGTGCCCCGCGAGGCCACCTCCATCTGCGTGCCGAAGACCTCGGAGATCTTCGCGCGGCCGCGGGAGAGGTGGCGGCGGTAGAGGTCGAGCACTTCCTGGTGGTCGAGCCCCTGCCCGACTGTGGCTGTCACGTGTTCTCCTCAGGTGTCCCGGGTGGGCGGTCAGTCGATGACGACGGGACGCCCGGAGAACCACCCCAGGAGGGCGTCCGCCGAGCTGTGCCGGGACGGTGGGTGGAAGCCGATGGCGTTCGACGCCGCGGCCAGGTAGCCGACCTCGGGCGAGCCCGCGAAGGCCATGCCGCCCAGCAGTTCCACCGCCTTGGCCGTGGTGGCGCGGACGGTGTCGGCGACGGTGAAGCGGGCGATCAGCGAGCGGGCCAGGCCGTCGTTGCCGCCGTCGCCCTCGTCCAGGTTGCGGGCCGCGCCGTCGAGCGCGAGGGCCGCGCCCTCGACCGCCATGGCGAGCCCGAGCCGTTCGTGCGCCGGACCGCGCGCCGCCGTCAGCACCCGTTCCACGAGGTTCATCGCGACGCCGAGGTAGCAGGCCGTCACCAGCAGCTCGAACCAGACGAAGCCGAGCGTCTGGAGGTCGTCCAGCTCGCCGTCCAGGCCGGTGGTCAGCTCCACGATGAGGTCGGGGTGGACCTCGACGTCCTCCAGCACCACGCTGTCGGACTCCGCGCCCGCCAGCACCGGGGAACCCCAGAACGGCGTGACGGAGATGCCCGGCGCGGCGGCCGGGATCAGCGCGATGCCCGTGCGGGTGCCCTCCTCCGGGTGCTCCAGCGCGACGCTCGCGGTGAGCAGGTCCATCGAGCGGGACAGGCTGCACGGCTGCTTGCGCCCGCTGACCCGCCAGTTCGTGCCGTCCCAGACGCCCTTCATGGTCGGCGTCAGGATGCCGCTCGACGTGCGGCCCTCGGCGAAGCCGGACGCCATGAGCCGCTGGTCGCGGGCGACGCCGTCGAGGAGCATCCACTCCAGGCCGGTGCTGGACTCGGCCAGCGCGACGAGGCTCGCCACCGAGAACTGGTGCATGGTCGTGGCGACCGCCAGCGACGGCGAGCGCGCGGCCACGGCACGCGTGACGCGGACGGCGTCCACCGCGGACGCCCCGCCGCCGCCGTGCACGGTCGGGATGAGCAGCCCCGCGCCGCCGGCCGACCGGTACAGGCCGATGCCGGGGCTGTCCGGCGACTCCAGCTCCATCAGCGGGATGGACGCCAGCTTGTCGTCCAGGCCGGGCAGGTGGCGCTCGCACGCCTCGCGTTCCCTCGACAGCAGCCTCATCGCACGACCTCCGCCGACGCCGCGGACTCGAACACCGCGGTGCGCGGCTGCACGCCCTCGGCGATGCTGATGCCCTGGAGGTGCGACGTGCGCAGCAGCGGGTAGTTCAGCTCGCCGAACGGCCCGCCGGTCAGGCCGGTGCCGCCGTGGGTGGACAGGCACGGCACGAAGCCGATGTGCGAGTCGTTGACCTTGAGCAGGCCGCCGTTGGTCACCCTGGACGCCACCGCCTCGATCACCTCCGGGTCGGTCGTCCACAGGGAGTTGCGCAGGCCGTACTTGTTGCCGTTGAGGAACGTGATGACCTGGTCCAGCAGCGTGCCGTCGTCCTCGGTCGGCACGACCACGGGCAGCAGCGGGAAGAACGTCTCCTCGCGCACCGCCGACAGCTCGCGCGCGCCGGCGAGGCCGTCGACGCGCAGCACGGTCGGCGCGATGAACGGCCCGGTGTCCGACACGGTGCCGTCCAGCTCGACGCGGTGCCCGCCGGTCATCACCCGCGCGCCCGCCGCGGTCGCCTCGTTGAGGTGGTTGAAGTAGTCGTCGGTGCGCATCACCGGCGACAGCAGCACCTCCGGGTCCTCCGGGTAGCCGGGCCGGATCTTCGCGGCCAGGCTCGCCAGCCGCTCCAGCAGCCGGTCGGCCACCTCGGGGTGCACCACCGCGTACTTGGGCACCATGCAGATCTGGCCGGAGCCGAAGAAGCTCTCGGTCAGCGCCTCGGCGGCCAGGTCGAGGTCGGCGTCCTTCCACACGACGCAGCCGTCGTTGCCGGCCAGCTCCAGCACGGGCTTCTTGCCGCGCGCCACCGCGTCCTGGCCGATCTGGATGCCGCGCTCGCTGCCGCCGAAGAAGAAGATGTCGTCGACCAGCGGGCTCTCCAGCCACTGGTTCATGATCTTGTTGGGCTGGCCGCAGACCAGGCTGAGCGTGCCGGCCGGCGCGCCCAGCTCCTCCAGGATCGGGGCGACGATCTCGCGCCACACGAACATCACGCCGAAGGGCGAGCTGCGCGGCGCCTTGACCACCAGCGCGTTGCCCGCGACCAGCGCGGGGACGCCGAGGACCGAGTTCGACGCGGCGGCGTTCTGCGGCGGGCTGAGCACCACGACGCCGTCGGGCTTGCGCACCAGCACGAGCGTGCGCGGGCCGATCCGCCGCTCCTCGCGCATCTGCCTGCGCCACAGGTCGAGCGTCTCGGGCGCGGTGCCCTGCAGGACGCCCGCGATCTCCCACTCGGCCAACCGGCGCGGGTGCCCCTCGGCGACCAGGACGTCGACGAACTCCTCCCGCCGCCGCAACACCTCTTCGTGCACGCGCTCCGCGAGCCGCATGCGGGTCTCCAACGGGAACGCGCCCCACGCGGGCGCCGCCTCCCTGGCCCGTTCGAGGGCTTCCAGGAGGTGGTCGTCGCTCGTCAGCGCGCAGCGGGCCGCGATGCTGGGCAGCGAATCCCCGTCGTCGCGCTTGCCCCGTTCGAGTTCCCGCTTCACCTTCAGGTTCGGCATGAAGTCGTCCAGGAGCGCGGACGCCCTGACGGTGTAGACCCAGGATTCGGAGGGAACATCTGAACCGGCGATATAGGACCCGTAGGAACGCATGACAAAGAGACCCCCATCCGGTCGCGCCACTCCACAAACGTGAGACCAGCCTGCCGGTCGACCGGGGCCGGATCAATGGAACTTTGGTCCAATACAGGTGACCGCGGTTTCGCAATGCGCCACTACCGCACGGGAGCGGTCCGCGGCGACCCTCGATGCCACATTGCAACGAGGGTCTTACCTACTCGCGAAACAATTAACGAACCGCTCAGGCGGACTCTCCGTGCCCGGTCGGTGACTCCCCGGGAATGGACGAGCCGACGAGCGCGGAACCGTCCCGGGTCCACTGGAACACGAGCGAGACGAGCCCGGCCTGGAGCCGCGACTCCACGACGAGCTTGGCCATCACCTGGGCGACGTGCGCCTTCACCGTGCGCTCCGCGACGTTCAACCTGGTCGCGATCGTCCGGTTGGAGGCGCCGGCCCCGAGCAGGAGCAGCACCTCCCGCTCGCGCACCGACAGCAGGTCGACCCGGTCCAGCAGCGTGCGCCAGGTGGCGCGGTCGCCCGGTAAGCCCGTCCCGAAGGGCAGGGCGGAAAACACCTCCCGCCCGGCGGACCGGGCCCGGAACGGCAGCACCGAGACCGACGCGGCGCCGGCCCCGGGATAGTGCACTTCGTTACTCACGTCAAGCCTTCCATCTTCAGCAACACGCGGCGGAGAGGTTGCGGAACACCCGTCCGCCCCGGCTCGGGCGGACGGATTCCTGGACGGCTGCCTGAGGGCCTTCAGGCAATGGAGGATAATTTCCCCTTGCTGCACCGCCCGGTCCGACGTGGACCGGACAATGGTGGCCGCGCTCCCCCCGTTCGGACAGCGCGGGACACCCCGCTGACATCAAACCCCCCAAGTCGAACCGACAGCGGCGACCACCCATCGCGACGGTCGCACCACTTTTCGTGGCGCCGACGGATCATCCGTTTTGTGCATCTTTGACGACGCCTCCCCGACCGTCAACGAAGTGGCGGTGGGGCGCGCCGACCGCGCACACCCGTCCGAGTCGCCGGCCGCGGGACCGCCGTTACCGGCGATCGTCCACTTGGAGCACCCCGGTCGCCGGGTGCGCCCCACCCCGGGTAGACGCCCGACGAGCCGTGCCGCTCCCCCGTTCGCCGGACGACTTCGGAAGTCCGCACCAAGAGCGACCGAACGGACGCTGCACACCAAACCGGACACCGGTGGCCATGCCACCCCGCGAGGAATCGAGCACACTGGACCAGAGCGCGCGGACGACGCGCTGATACACATCAGCGCGATGAGACCTGCGTCACAGGCCGGACACCGCCTCGTCAACGGCGGTCCGCGCGGGTTCCTAGGCCGTTCGGGCGTTTTGCCACCAAAGGGTGATCGCCGCCCCGGGCCCGCGCCTAGGGTTCGACCATGATCGCCGGTGAGGGCCGTGCCGGGCCGTTCCCCCACGGAGCGGAGGAGTGGCGGGTGCGGCTTCGGTGCCGCGGGCGGCGCGGCGTGCTGGGCGCGGGCGTGCTGCTGGACAGCGAGCACGTGCTGACGTGCGCCCACGTCGCGCTGGCCGCCGAGGACCTCGCCGTCGAGATGGTCGCCCTGCCGGGGATGCCCGCGAGCAGCGCCCACATCGTCGAGCACGTCGAGCCGCAGCACGAGCGCGGTGACGTGGCGCTGCTCCGCCTGGCGACGCCGCGGCCCGGGGTGCGCCCGGCGACGTTGCGCGAGGTCGCCATGTCGTGGAACAGGTCCGTGCACGCCCAGGGCTACCCGCGCGGCCTGGAAGAGGTCGGCGCGTGGGCGACCATGACGCTCTCCGGCATGGCGGGCGCCGAGTGGCAGCAGATGAACGGCGCCGGCGGGCACCGGGTGCAGCGCGGGTTCAGCGGCGCGGGCGTCGCCGACGACGAGAACGGGCACGTGCTCGGCATCGTGGTCAGCGAGTACAACGAGAACGGGGTCGGGCTGTCCTGGATGATCCCGGTCGCGGCGATCGAGCGCCACCTGCCCGTGCTGTCGCGCTGGGTGGTCGGCGACGACGGCATCGACGCCCGGTTCAAGAACCGCGCGGCGCACTACAACGACCGGGTGCGGGCGCTGATGGACTGGCTGGGGCGCAGGCAGGACGGCGGGGCGGTGCTGCTCGTCGTCGGCCAGGACCTGTTGCACCTCAAGGACGCGGTCGCGTTGTCCGCGGTCGGCGAGTCGCCCGCGCCCGACCTCGCGATCGACGTCGAGGGGCTGACCACCGAGGAGGTCTCCCGCCGGATCGTGGACCGGGCCGGCCTGGTGAGCCGCGGTTCCAGCACCGACCGCGTGCGGGCGGGCACGCCGCCGATGACCGTCGTGATCGACGGCGTCGACGCGGCCCGCGATCCCCGGTCGCTGCTGGACGACGTGGGCCGGCCGATGGTGGCCAGCGGCGCGCGGCTGGTGCTGGGCTTCCGCGACGGCGACGCCGCGGACCTGGCCGCGGCGCGGGAGCTGGCGCGGGCGGCGGTCGTGACGCGGCTGGACGGGTTCGTCGCCCGGGTGTCCGCGCTGATGGCGGAGGAGCCGGACACCGCGGCCACCAAGCTGCGGCTCGGGCTGAGCGCGTTGCGCCGTGCCGCCGCGACGGACTGGCGGCTGGTCGAGGACAAGTTGCCGCGGTTCGACCGGGCGATCACGCGGGCCGAACGCGAGCGCGCGGCGCGGCGGCACGTGGAGGACGAGTTGTCCGTGCTGCGCGGGCGGCTGGCGACGGCGCACGCGCGCGCCGCCGCGGCCGGCTTCGCCGAGGACCTCGAACTCGACAGGCACCTGCGCAGGGCGCACGCGGCGCTCGACGCCGACCCGGTCGACCTGGCCGTGGCGCTGGGCGCCGTGCAGGCGTGCGAGGCGGCGGTGCGACGGCGGTTGACGGGAGGGGATCGGGGATGACGGCGTGCGCGCAGTGCGGCGGGACCGTGGACGACACGGGGTTCTGCGTCGATTGCGGCGAACCGGCGGCGGTGCGGCGGGGCACGCCCGCCCGGACGGCGGCCCGGGCGTCGGGCCGGGCGTCGGGCCGGACGGCGAGCAGCGCCGCGACGACCGGCCGCCGGACGCACACCGGCGACCCGATGTCGTTGCCCGTCTTCGACTTCAAGGACCCGACCAGCCGGATCATCACCGACCCGCGGGTGCCGGTGCGCACTCGCCTGTGCCCCAACGAGCAGTGCCCCGACCGGAGCGCGCTGCCCCAGCGCGACTCGGGGTTCTGCCTGGCCTGCGGCACGCCGTTCTCGTTCCTGCCCAGCCTGGAACCGGGTGCGCTGGTGGCCGACCAGTACCGCGTGGTGGGGTGCTTCGCCCGCGGCGGCCTCGGCTGGATCTACCTGGCCAGGGACACGCACCTGGACGACAACCCGGTGGTGCTCAAGGGCCTCATCGACGTCGCCGACCTGGACATCTCCACCAAGGAGCGCCAGGCGCTGACGCTGCTGGACCACCCGAACATCGTGCGGATCTACAACTTCGTCAGCCACCCGGACGCGCACACCGGCGAGGACCGCGCGTACATCGTGATGGAGTACGTGGACGGCCTGGTGCTGGAGGAGGTCGCCGACCTGTCGGCGCGCGGCCGGGTGCCGCTGGGCGAGCCGCTGCGCACCGAGCACGTCATCGCCGCGGGGCTGCAACTGCTGGCCGCGTTCGACTACCTGCACGAGCGCGGCTTCCTGTACTGCGACCTCAAGCCGGACAACGTGATCATCCGGTCCGGCAAGTACGGCGAACGCGCGAACCGGGTCAAGCTGATCGACCTCGGCGCGGTGCGCCGGATCGGCGACCGCACCAGCAAGATCGTCGGCACCCGGCCGTACCAGGTGGACGAGCGGGAGATCGCCGAGCGGGGCCTGACCGTGCAGTCGGACCTGCACACGCTCGGCGTGATGTTGCGGCGGCTGGACTACGCCACCGCCGACCACGACGAGCCCGAGCGCACGGACCTCGCGGTGGGGCTGAACTCGTTCCAGCGCGCCTACGACCGGGCCAAGCACCTCGACCCGGACCAGCGCTACGGCTCGGCGGCGGAGATGGCCGACCAGTTGCGCGGCGTGCTGCGCGAGGTGGCGTCGTTGCGCGACGGGGTGGCGCGGCCGGAGCCGTCGACGGTGTTCGTGCACACGACGACCCTGCTGGACGCGGGGCTCGGCGCGGTGCCGGCGCTGGCCACGTGGACGGACCGCGCGGTCGACCGGCTCGCCGAGGCCGAACTGCCCGACGGCAGGCCGGCGGCCGCCGTGGTCGCGGTGGGGTTGCCGGTGCCGCGCGCCACCGCGGGCGACCCGGCCGCCGACGTGCTCGCCGCCGCCGACACCGAGGACCCCCGACGCCTCATCGCGCGACTGGACAGCGCCAACCTGACCTCGCCGGAGACGGCGCTGGTGCGCTGCCGGGCGGCGCTGGCCGCGCAGGACGTCGCCGCGGCCCGGGAGAGCCTGACCCAGGCGCGCGGCCTGCTCGGCCGCGACTGGCGGGTGCGGTGGCACGAGGGCCTGATCGCGCTGGCGGACGGGGAGGTCGACGCGGCGCGGCAGGCGTTCGACGACGTGTGCTCGTGGCTGCCCGGCGAGGACGCGCCCAAGCTCGCGCTGGCGTACTGCGCGGAGCACGAGCGGGACCTCGACCGGGCCGAGGCGCTGTACGAGGCGGTGTGGCGGCGCGACCGGTCCGTGGTGAGCGCGGTGTTCGGGCTGGCCCGCGTCCGGCTCGCGCGCGGCGACCGGGCGGGCGCGGTGGCGTTGCTGGACGAGACGCCGCAGGCGTCGCGGTACTTCGACGCGGCCCACATCGCGGCCGTCCGGGTGCTCAGCGGCCACATCCGCGCCGGCGACCGGGTCGTCCGGCCGACCGACGAGGACCTCGCCGCCGCCACCGCCCGCCTGCGGGAGCTGTACCTCGACGGCGGCGCGCCCTCGGGCGAGTCGCGCGTGCGGCTGGAGACCGTGGTGCGGGAGGCGGCGCTGGCCGTCGCGCTGGCCGCGGGCGCGGACGCCACGCCGCTGCGGTTGCGGGTCGAGGAGTCGTACCGCGCGCTGGCCCGGCAGGCCGCCACCCGCGCGGACCGTTCGCTGCTGGTCGACCGCGCGAACCACCACCGGCCGATCACGAGCCGCTGAGAGGGAGCCATGGAGTCCGGGTTTTCGTTGTCGGTGAGCCAGAACCCCTACCTGTCCACGGACGACGACGAGATGGACGCGGTGCTGACCGTGTCCACGCAGGGCCTCGTCGGCGGCGCCGCCGCGCCGGAGGTGGCCCAGGTGATCGCGATCGACTGCTCCGGCTCGATGGCCTACCCGCACAAGAAGATCGCGGCGGCGCAGCGGGCGACCAGCGCGGCGATCGACGCGTTGCGCGACGGGGCGTTGTTCGCGGTGGTCGAGGGCACGCACGGCGCCCGGGTGGTGTACCCGACCGGGCCCCGGCTGGTCGCGGCGACCCCGGAGACCCGGCGTGCCGCGAAGAACGCCGTGCGCGCGCTGAAGGCCGGCGGCGGCACGCGCATGGGCGAGTGGCTGGGGCTGGCGCGCCGGTTGCTGTCCGGGCACCCGACCGCGGTGCGGCACGTCATCCTGCTCACCGACGGCCAGAACAACCCCGGCGACGAGAAGCTGGACGCGGAGCTGGCGGCGGGCTCGCGGATGTACACCTGCGACCCGCGCGGCGTCGGCGCGGACTGGGACAAGCGCGAGCTGCTGCGGATCGCCGAGGCGTTGCACGGCACCGCGGACGCCGTGCGGCAGCCGGAGGACCTCGTCGCCGACTTCGAGGCCATGACCCGGACCGCGATGGAGAAGGTCATCCCCGAGGCGCGGCTCGTGGTGTCCACGACGCTCCGCTCGTCCGTCGCCTTCCTGCGGCAGACGTTCCCGACCGAGGCCACGCTGGTCGGCGACCCGCTGGCGGAGCGCAAGACGGCGTTCGCGACCGGATCGTGGGGCGCCGAGACCCGCGAGTTCTTCCTGCGGCTCGCGGTGTCGTCGGCCGGGACGGTGACCCTGAACCACGACGTGCTGCTGGCGCGGGTCGACCTGGAGGTGCGCAAGCCGGGGTCGACGGACTTCGTGCGGGTGGGCGACGGCGACCCGGCCGTCGTGGTGGCGCAGTGGACGAACGACCTGAAGCTGTCCAGCGTGATCGACCCGAAGGTCGCGCACGTGACGCGGCAGACCGAGCTGGGCCAGGCGGTGATGGCGGGCTGCGACGCGCACGACGCGCACGACCTGGACGCGGCGGCCCGGCACTGGGGGCGCGCGGTGGCGCTGGCGACGTCGCTGAACAACGAGAAGGTGCTGGGCCGGCTGCTGCGGCTGGTCGACGTGGTGGGCGACCCGGCGGACGGGAACGTCCGCATCCGGGCGGGGCTCACGGCGGAAGAGCTGCTGTACGTGGGGATGAGCTCGGTGATGTCGAGCATGAGCCCCGCGGTCGAGCTGCCGCCGGTCGCCGACGACCCGGCCGCGGCGGCCGTGCCGGAACTCGTCTGCCCGAAGTGCGGGCAGCGGTGGGAGGGCAGGTACAAGTTCTGCGGCGCGTGCGGCGAACCGCTGGCCGGGTGAGCCCGGAGGGCTGTCGGTTCGCGTCGGCCTCCCCCGTCGTGGGCGTGCCCGTCGAGCGGCCCGCCCCGGATCGGTCCCGACCCCGGCGCAACCTCCGCGCACCCCCGCCGTCCTGTCAAGGGCGCATCCGAGTGGTCGAGGGGGACGCGATGGCGGCGGGGGTGGTGGCGGACCTACCGCGGCGGTTCGGCGGGCCGGGGCGGTTCGGGCTGGTCGCGGGCCTCGCGCTGGTGGTCGCCGAGGCCGCCGTGGGCGTGCTCGCGCCCGCGGTGGCCCGGACGGTGTTCGTGGGGGTCGCCGCCGGGCTGTGGAGCGTGGTCGCGGCCGTGGTGGCGGGCCGGTTCGCGCCGTCGCCACGCGTCGCCGCGGTCACGGCCGCGGGCTTGCAGGCGGGGGTCGTGATCCTCGTCGCGCTCGCGCGGGCGGTGCCGGAGTTCCTGCTCGTGTTCGTGCCGCAGGCCCTGGTCGCGGTCACCGCCGCCACGGCCGCCGCGCGGTCGCGGGCGGGACGCCGGGCCGACCCGCTGTGGGCGGGGCTCGCCGTCGGCCTGCCGGGCGGCATCGTGGTCGTGCTGTGGCAGCTCGGCCACACCGGGCGCGGGGTGCTCGCGGCCGGCCTGGTGCTCGTGGCCGTGACGGCGGTGGTCCTGTCGCGTCGCGCCGCGCACCTGCCGGTGGTGGTGCCGTTCGGCGTCGCGGTGGCCCTCGCGTCGGCCCCGGTGTACTCGCTGGTGCCCGCGGCCTTCGCCGCGCTCTTCCCGGTGGCCGCCGGGTAGCCCCCTCACGGCGGTGGGCGTTCGGCGTCACCGCGTCGTGCGGGCGGGATCCCGGCGCGGGGCGCTAGTCGACGTAGGCGATGGGCGGCAGCGGGAGGATCGGCCCCTGCCGGAGGCCGGCCGCCCGGACCTTCTCGCCGAACCACCGCTCGTGCGACGCGCGCAGCGAGCCGTCCGCGCGCATCGCGGCGATCACGCCGTTGACGAACCGGACCAGGTCCCGGTGCTTGTTGCTGATCGCGACGCCCGCGGTGCCGCCGCCCCGGCCCGGCAGGTCGGTCAGCTCGGTGCCGGGGTCCTGCGTCTGGAGGCCCTGCAGGATCGGGAAGTCGGTGTAGACCGCGTCCACCAGCCCTCGTTGCAGGAGCATCAGGCACTCGCTGGAGTCGGGCGTCGAGACCGGCTTGATGCCGGTCGTCTCCTGCGCCTCCAGCAGGTCGACGATGCTCGTGGTGGCCGAGGCGGCGCACACCTTGCGGTCGCGCAGCTTCTCCAGCGAGTCGCGGGTCTCGGTGCCCCTGCGGGTCAGCAGGCCCGCGTTCGTGGTGAGGTAGGGCGTCGAGTAGATGATGTCGTGGTTGTAGACGCGGTCGCATGTCATCGTCACGTCGGCCACGACCATGTCCACGACCGGGACCTCGCGCAGCGTCTCCTCGCGGTTCTTGGCCGCCTCGTTCTTGTCCGTGTCGAGGGCCAGCAGCCGACTGCCGGTGGGCATGGTGACCAGCCGCAGCATCGTGTCGTTCGGCTGGAGCGGCCGGCCGAACAGCTCGGTCGCGATCCGGTTGATCAGGTCGATCTCGAAGCCCTCCATCTCGCCGGTCACCTGGTCGCGGCGGCTGAGCAGGGGCGTGGTCTGGCTGACGCCGACGTCCAGGCCGGTCCGGCGGATCTCCGCGAGCGTCGGGCCGTCGAGCACGCTCGTGCCGTCCTCCCGGCCTCCCGCGGGGTTGAGGGTGCGCATCGGGTCGTACTCCGCCCGGCCCTCCGGCGTGGTGCACTCCGGCGGCACCTCGGCCGGCTCCCCGGGGTCGCGGTAGCCGTTGGGCAGCACGGGTTCGGCGGTGCGCTCGGCGATCTGGGCGGGGTGCACCGAGCAGCCCGCGAGCACCAGCAGGAGCAGGACCGGCAGCCAGCGCTTCATCGGTAGTACTCCGCGATCCGGGGCCGGAGGCCGGCCAGCGCCGCGACGGCCGCCCCCGCCATCAACAGGGCGAAGACCACGTCCAGCCCGCCGAGCCACGCGCGGGCCGCGGCGGTGGCGTCGGCGGACGCGGTGGTGTAGGCGGAGATCGCCGCGGTGAGGTGCTCGTCCACCTGTTCCGCGGTCGACTTGCCCTGCTCGGGCGGCGTCACGAGCGAGACGGTCTCCGGGTAGGTCATCCTCGAGTCGGTCGCGATCAGCACCGCGTCCGCGTCCGCCCACTTCCGCGCCTGCTCGGCCGCCTGGTCGATGCGCTCGCGGTCGGTGGCGGACCGGCCGGCCTCGGCGATCAGCCGGGCGATCTCGGCGAGGTCGTTCCGCAACGCCTCCTTGTCCCCGACCGACGGGTAGATCAGCAGGCGGGCCTCCCGGCCGTCGGCGGACCGGCCGACGTTGCGGGCCTGCGCCAGGGGCGCGACCACCTCCTCCCGCTGCCGGATGCTGTCCGCGGCGTGGCCGCCGGAGACCAGCAGCGGGATCGCCGTGACCAGGAGGGCGACGCCGGTGAGCACCGCCGCGGTGACGAGGCCGGTGTTGTAGCGGCGCTTGGTGCGCTTGAACAGGAACCGGTTGGACCAGTGGAGGACGCCCAGCACGGCCACCCCGAGCAGCCAGAGCAGCCAGGACTGGCTCGACGCGTCGCGCTGGGCCTCGGTGAGTTCCGCGATCTGGTCGTCGTACAGCGCCTTGGCGTCCGGGAGGATCCTCTGGTGGGCCAGGGAACTCGCCTGGCTCAGGTAGGACGTGGCGACCGGGTGCCCCTCGCGGCCCGCGCTCCAGCCCGTCTCGACGAACTGCACGTACTGCGGCACCAGGTCGGTGAGGCGCCGGACGCGCTCGGCCGCGCTCCCGCCGCCGTCCCGCTCCGCCGCGACCCGCAACGCGTCGAGGGCGTCGAAGACGTTCTCCCGGAACTCCTGCTGGAGCTGCGGCGACCGCTGCTGGTCGACCAGCACCGCGTCCAGCGAGGTGGCGTCGGCGTCCGCGAACGCGCGGTAGATGTCCAGCGCCGCGGACGTGAGCACACCGCGCCGCTCCACGGCGTCGTCCAGCAGGTCCTGCTTGCCCTGGAGCACCAGCAGGCCGATCAGGCCGAGCAGCAGCGCCGACACGGACGTCAGCGCGGCGATCATGGTCAGCTTGCCCTCGGTGCGCCCGAGGTAGGCGCGCAACTCCTCACGCACGCTCGCCCGACACCTCCGTCCCGTGATCAGGGCGAGTGAATCATCGCGTGTCGCGCCCTGTCGCCGGAATCGGTGAAGTGCACACGTTCGGCCCTGTCGACCGACTCGCGGACCGGCTCCGACGCCGGGCCGGTCGACACCCCGCTCCGCGCCGCACGTGCGCACCGCCGGGCTCCGGCCGCTCGACGCGCCGGACGGGTCCCGCACCAGGCGCGCACGGCGACGGGCCGGCACCCCCACCGCTGGGTGGGAGTGCCGGCCCGGTTCGGGTGGCCCTGTGTCGGCTGGTCAGCGCTGGAGCGTGAGCAGGCCGGGGCGGTAGGGCAGCAGGCCGTAGTCGCCGCCGGAGTTGGGGCTGCGGCCCTGGTAGAGCAGTTGGAGGTTGCAGGGGTCGATGGTCTTGGTCTGGTCGGGGTTGCTGCGGATCAGGTCACCGTGGCTGATGTCGTTGGTCCAGGTGGCCCCGCTGTTGGCCTTGCCGGCGAACGGGTTGCTCTCCGTCGCGGCCTGCGGGGTCCAGGAGCCGCCGAGGCTGGTGGACGTGAACGAGCGGAAGTAGCGGCCGTTGGCGCCGATCGCCTCGACGATCATGAGGTACTGGGTGCGGTCCTTGACCTTGTAGACCTCGACCGCCTCGAACAGGTTGTTGGTCGAGTCGCTCATGATCGTGGTGTAGGAGGAGCCGAAGCTGCCGGGGAAGTTCCCGATCGGCATGACCTGGCGGTAGATCTTGCCGTTGTCGCCGGCGAAGAACAGGTACATGTTCTGGCTGTCGCCGATGATGGTCTGGTCGATCGGGCCGGTGCCGGAGCCGGTGATGCTGGCGGTGGAGAGCACCTGCTGGGCCGACCAGCCGTTGGGGTTGGTCGGGTCGGTCGAGGTGCGGTAGCTGAACGCGGTCCCGCCCCACTGGTAGGC